>JAEUIG010000016.1 GCA_016795125.1 Planctomycetaceae bacterium
AAGGCCGGACTGAGTTGCGGATGTCGCTTCAGCAGAATGCCGGCGACAGTCGGATCGGATGACTTGGCCAGCGCATCGATGGCCGCTCTCTGAACCTCCTGCGGCTCCTGGGACGACACGAGGTTCGCGAGCAACTGGCCGCTCTCTTCGAGTGGGCGGCATCCGAGCCAGCGAATGGACAGCATGCGACGATCGATCGGAGCCGACGGATCTGGAGCGATCCGTTCAGCCGCATGATGCAGGTCGACAATCTGCTGCCGGGCCTCATCGCCGAGCTGTGAAGCGACGTCAATCAGCGGAGCGATATCAGGGAGCCGTTCGCTCAGCATCAGGAGCAGTGCGAGACGAGGTTCACCGGGATCAAAGGGTGATGTCTGTGGCAGTGCCAGAATGGCCTGGATGATCGGCGCGAGGTCTGCCTGCGGTCCGGCGGCGAGGAGTTGCTCAAGCAGTTCGCGGACCAGCTCCGAGGCTCCCTGCTCCTCAAGCCGTCGCGGTTGTCGCAGTTGCTGTGCCAGGACAACTCCGGCTGCCTGCGAATCCATCGCGATCCTGGCCGAGAGTCGCAGCCAGCGATCGGCCGCATCGTGCCGCATCAGCGCTCGTGCATCGCGCGCAGAATTCGGATCGTGAATCGCAGCCAGCGTCAGAATTGCCTGTTGTCTCACCCGAGCATCGTCATCCCGGATGAGCTCGGAAAGCCGCTCGCGCAGCTCAGCGGAAGTCGCCATCATGGGCACTCGCGGCTCTGCGAACCGAATCGCGTGCTCGCGAACGCGCGGTGAGGCATCCCTCAGTGCGGCTACGATATCGCCGTCAGTCAGGCCCGCCAGCGAGTCGAGCGCATACAGCGCATGGACCCTCGCAACCGGCATCTCGGAGTGGAGAACCAAGTCCCTGAGCAACGCCACCGCGTCGTCATTCTGGCGCTCCCTCAGCAGCCGCTGCGCCGTTTCGCGCCACCACGAGTTCGGGTTCTCCAGCGTCGCGACGAGTTCGGCCGTCGTGGCTTCACCGAATCGCGGCGGCGACGGGGCGGTGTAGCCGTCGCGATAGACTGGCGGAACGAGGCGGTAAATCCGGCCGCGGTCGCGTCCGCTGGTGAGATCGAGCTGGGCCTTGATGTCGTCGGGCATCGACCAGGGGTGCTCGATCGTCTCGCGGTACATGTCGAGCATGTGCAGCGTGCCGTCCGGCGCGTTGATGAAATTGACCGGCCGGAACCAGTTGTCTTTGGAAGCCAGGAACTCTTCGTCGTCATCCGTACGAACGGCACGAAAAGTCGCGCCCTCCGGTTCGAGCCGATAGCGGAGCACGAGATTGCCGGCGACCTCGCCGACGAACACGTTGCCGGCATACTCCTCGGGATAGGCTCCGCCGCGATAGACGGTCGCTCCGGCCGTGGAGGTTACAAAGCCAACGGCGTGCATTTCGCTGCGCGGCGTCCCGGCGCGGTTCTCGGCGGCGAGTCGGGCGGCGTTGACCTCCCGCCACGGTTCCGGTGGGCTGATGCGGAACACCGGCACCGCATCGCCGGCATCCGCCGAATCGTGGATCGTCGTGGCCGCAGCCACCAACGGATTGAGCTTGAGGTAGTGGTCGTCGAGGACGATGTGCTGGACCGGATTGCGGATATTGCAGATGAACCGGTTCCCCCAGTCATCAAACGTATTGCCGAACCGGGCGCCGCCGGAGAGCACTTCGAACGCCCCGGTCTCCGGATCGAACCGGAAATCGTTCCGGCCGATCGCAATTGGCTGGCCGTCGCCCCCGGTGCGGACAATCGAACCGCCGTTGCTCGACCCGGCGGCGTACAGCTTGCCGTCAAGTCCCCATTGCAGGTTGTTGATGACGGCCTGCACGTTGAATTTGCGGAACCCGGTGAAAACCTGCTCGCGCACATCGGCGACTCGGTCGCCGTCGGTGTCTTTGAAGTACCAGATGTCGGGCGTCGCCGTGACGAACACGCCCCCTTTCCAGCAGGCGATGCCGGTCGGCCACGAGAGTCCTTCGGCGAACACCGTCGAGCGGTCGAATACGCCGTCACCGTTATCGTCTTCGAGCACCCGCACGCGCCCGATCGCCGCCGACTGCTGATCCTCCCACGCCTTGTCCAGCGACGGGTCGGTGTACGGGTAGTCGTTCATCTCGACGACATAGGCGCGGCCATTCTCGTCGTAGACCATCGCGACCGGATCGGTCACGAGCGGTTCGGCGGCGAGGAGTTCGAGGCGAAAGCCGTCCTGCAGGTGGAACGTCACCAGTGCGTCGGCCGGTTCGGTGGACGGGACGCGCGGGAGCGAATCGGCGGCGTGCGACATGCCGGCAACGGCGCCGACCAGGACGCAAGCGAGACAGCGATAGAGCAGCGACATGGGGAGTTGTCCTCGGTACGCCGGCATGATGGGGGCATGATACCGGAGCGGTTCTGTTCGGTCGCGGTTCAACGTCCGTCATTCGGGAGGGCGAGGCTCCTGCCGAGCCGCGCGGCGCACCGAATCTCAACCGCAAGTTTCACATCGTTGGAATGTGAACGCACGGAAGGCGCCTATCAGACGTCGCAATCGCGATTCACATCAACTGTTGATCGCGGCTCGGCAGGAGCCTCGCCCTCCCGTATTCAGTCCCGCCTCGACTCACGTTCAGCGGGTGGAACTCCCTGATCAGGGCGTGGTGGGCGTCAACCGCGTTCACCACGCCCATCCCGTTGGTCTGGGCGTGCCACCCCGAATCGACCTCAGTCGTCCGAGTCCCGCTGCGCATCGAGCGCTTGAGCAATCGGCAGCAACGGCCTAAACTGGATAACCAGTTGTGCCCCTTCCATCCTGATGCCCTCGTGGAGATTCCCGTGTCGAAGATGCCGATCTCGCGTCGCGGATTTCTGGGAAGTGCCGCACTCGCGGGCGCCGCCGGATTCGCGAATTCATCCACCCGGGCGAATGACGGCGCGATCGCAACAACCGGCGTCACGCTGTTCGCTTTCGACGACGTCTCCATCCCGCATCGCCGGAACCTGCGGCTCAATATGCATCAGCCGCAGAAGCACCCCGCCAACCCCGTGCTGCCGCACGGCAAGCCGGGAGAACCGGACGAGTACCGCGCCCAGTTCTACGGGTCGATCGTCCGCGAGGGGGGCCGGTTCCGCATGTGGTACATCGCCGGCGACAACGACGGCATGCAGACCGTCGCCAACAAGACCGCTTACTTCGGCTGGCGCGCGGCCTATGCCGAAAGTGAAGACGGCATCCACTGGAACAAGCCGTACCTAGGCCTTGTCGAGTACCGCGGCAACCGCCGCAACAATCTGCTTAAGATCGACCCGCCGGACGTAACCGGCCTCACGCTCGTTCTCCTGCATGAACCGGAAGATCCCGATCCGAAGCGCCGCTACAAGATGATGCACCAGATCCGCTGGGCCGAGGCGCCGGCCTTCGGCTGGACCACGTCGGTGCCGCTGTTCAGCCGCGACGGCTACGAGTGGAAACTGGAGACGAAAGGCGCGCCGCAGAACTATGCCATCTCCACGAACGACATGCCGTTGCCGCCGGAGCACACCGAGCAATCGGGACTCTACAAGTGGCAGGGGATGTATTACCTCACCGGCCAGCAGCTGTCGCCGTGGGCGTACCTTGCCGACGGCAGCGAATGCGGCCGGATCATGACGAGCTTCCGGTCCAGCGACTTCGTGAACTGGAAGCAGAGCAAGACCCTCAACTACGTACGGCACGGTTACGTGTCGATGCCGCAGGCACTGGGGAAGGAATCGCACTCTCCCGCCAGCGTGTGGAACCGCGGCAACGTCCTGCTTGGTCTGCACGGACTGTGGAACGGCGCGCCGAACCTCGCAGACCGCACGATGCCGATGGGCCTGTTGATCAGCAACGACGGCCTGCACTTCCGGGAGCCGGTGCCGGACTCGGTGTTCGTTCCGCACGGCGAGGACGGCGCGTGGGACGCGCGGGGCCTGCTTTCCGGCCAGGAGTTCGAGCACGTCGGCGATCTGACATACATCTGGTACGGCACCTGGAACTTGAGTGAACCACGTTCGGAGAACACCCCCGGGGCGGTCGGCCTGTTGACGATGCGCCGCGACGGATTCGGTTCGCTCTCGCCGATGTCGGCCGGCGCACCGGCCGAACTCGTGACCTGCACGTTCGACGCCGGCCTCGCCGACCGGCTGGTGGTGAACGCTGACGGACTGGGAAATGATGCACGACTGCGGATCGAACTGGTCGATGAACTGGAACGACCAGTTGCCGGATTCTCCGGAGATCGGGCGGCGCTCGTTGCCGACAGCGGGGTGCTGACTCCCGTCCGCTGGCCGCAGTCAGGCCCCGTACCAGCGGGGACAGGACCGGTTCGGCTGCAGGTCACCTTCGAAGGGAGCCGCAGCGACCGGATTCAGTTGTATGCCGTCTACGCAGGGGCGACGTGAGCGGAGATCGTGGTCGCGAGGTCGATTCCGCTGTTCACTCATCGCGCGCCTGCCCTTTGAATCTGTTGCTGCGTGTCCTCCGTGACTTTGTGGTTCAATTTCCACGCTGACGGAGACATGCGCACGTCGAGCTGAACTCGGCCCAGGGGGGATGTCCGTTCGATGAACGACCGGCGCCGACTTCCCCGTCCCAGGGAGGCCGCAGTGGCATGTGCCAGGGAGGAGACGAGCATGCGCGAGTCTTCGGTTTCCCCGGCGGAAATCGCCGAGCCCCGGGGATGGATCGTGAGACACACGTCAGCCGTGCATTGCGCGCCGCATTGACTTTGTGGCCCTGCGTCCCATTTCTTGGTATTCAGTGCTGAGCGGGTGCCCGCATTTCGGACGAACGAATGCACGACGGCGACTGGGATATTGACGCGATTGTGTCGGAGCTGCGGGTGCTTCGCGATGATGCGCTGGTGGCGCGGCAGCGGATCGGCCGCCCGGCCAAGCTGCCGGCGCGGAAGGCGCTGGCCTCGATCGTCGAACGGCTGAGCGTCGTGCTATTTCCCAACCGGCTGTCCGTCCGGGAACTGGGCGAGGCGGGGATCGATTACTTCGTCGGCCATACGCTGGACGTCGCGCTGCGCGAGCTGGTCGACGAGGTCTTCCGCGAGTTGAACTTCGTGGACAACGGCGCGGACGATCCGGACGTACTGCGGCAGCGGGCCGTGGCGATCGTCCGGGAGTTCGCCGGGCAACTGCCGCCGATCCGCAGCCTGCTGGAGAGCGACATCCGGGCAGCGTTCGCCGGCGACCCCGCCGCACACAGCGCGGACGAAGTGCTGGCCTGCTACCCGGGCATTGCGGCGATGACGCACCATCGTCTCGCGGCCGCGTTGTTCCGCCTGGGCGCTCCGCTCGTGGCGCGGATCATCGCGGAGATCGCCCACTCGACGACCGGCATCGACATCCATCCCGGAGCACAGATCGCCGGCAGCTTTTTCATCGATCATGGCACCGGCGTCGTGATCGGGGAGACCGCCGTAATCGGCGAGCGGGTTCGCGTGTACCAGGCCGTGACGCTGGGCGCCAAGCGGTTCCCCGTCGACGGGGACGGGCGGCTGATCAAGGGAAACGCCCGGCATCCGATCGTCGAGGACGACGTCGTCATCTATGCAGGGGCGACGATTCTCGGTCGCGTGACCATCGGCCGCGGGTCCGTGATCGGCGGCAACGTGTGGCTCACCCACGGCGTTCCCGCCGGCAGCCACATCACGCAGGCCCAGGTGCGTGATGACGAGCACGAAGCGGGGTCGGGAATTTGAAAGCGAACCGCAAATCCCAGTCGTGAAGTACGACACCAAGCCACGAAGTCACTGAGACGCACAGAGAGAAACTGCGTACCCTGTCCTCAATGGGTCATAAGTCCAGCATTCGTCCCATCCTGCAGGACTCTCATATTGATCTACGAAGACCTCTTT
>JAEUIG010000018.1 GCA_016795125.1 Planctomycetaceae bacterium
GAAGAGGTCTCTGATGCTGACTCTCCCTCCCCCGCTTCTCGGGGAGAGCGTCGGGAGGGGGGACGAACGGTGCTTGCGTCTGCTGCCAGTGACCCGGACGCTGTGAGCGTCCGGGTCACTTAACGCAACGCGTGCGCTGGCCCCCTCACCCCGGCCCTCTCCCCGAGTGACGCTGTCTGAAGTCATCAATCGTGGCGGGGGAGAGGGGGAAAGACGCCGCGACTGCTCACTGTTGCTGACGCCCCCTGGCTCGCCATGCGCGAAATGTGCCGCACGAATAGCGGCAGAAACGGCTTGACAGCCACCGGCAGATTCCCGTATCACACTCGCCTCTCACGCGTCCTCTCCTCGTTACTGACTTCCCCGTTACCACTTCAAGTTTCCGTCCCGGACCCCTCAATCCGGCGGAAGTACTGCGCTTGCGTTGCCGTCGTCCGTTCGGATGGCGGTCGTGTCTCTCTCCTCTCCCTCTGGTCACTGACAAGACGTCATGACGCAAACACCCCCTTGCGTCGCGCCCACGGTCCGTATGGCCGGGCGCGTCGTTGTGCACTCGCGCAGCCCACAATCTGGCGAGCAACTGCAACAAGCCGTGTCGCGACAAGGGTATGATGCCCATCGCGCCGGCGACCTCGACACCCTGCAACAACTCCTCATGCAGGGGAATGTTGCCGCCTGTGTGCTCGACGAACCTCCCTCTGCGGAGTTCGTCGAGTCGCTCGGCGCCTGGATTCGACAGCAGGGCTTCGTCACACAACTGGTTGTGCTGCCGGCCCTCTCCGCCCGGAATGCGCCGACATCGGCCCGATTGCCGGCGGAAGTCCTGGAACCGCCCCATACTCCCGATCGCATCGGCCGCGCCCTGTTTGCTGCGGTCGGACGTGCCCGTCTGATGGCGGAGAATCAGCAGCTCAAGCAGGATCTGGACGGCAAAATGATGCCGGACCTGATCGGCCACAGCCCGGCGATGCAGCGGGTCCGCACGGAACTGCGGAACCTCGCCGACGACAGCCGCCCGGTGCTCGTGACCGGCGAAGCCGGATCGGGCGTCACCTTTATCGCCCGTGCCGTGCACAATGTGCGGCAGGGAGACCGTCAGCCGCTGATCACCGTCCGGTGCAGCGTGTTGTCGGCGGCGGCGGCCGAAGCGGCGCTGTTCGGCGAAAGCAAACCCGGTGATGAACCGCGCGGTCGCGTGCTCGCCGCCGGCAGCGGCACACTGTTGATCGACGACATCGACGCGCTGCCGCTGGCGGTGCAGTCGTCGCTGGCGGCGGCCCTGTCGCGCCAGGCCAGCGGCGGCACGCCCCAGGTCCAGGTGATCGCCACCACGCATGCCGACCTGCGGCTGCTGGTCGCCAAACGGGAATTCGACGGCAACCTGCTCGCCTGTCTGAACGCTCACACGCTGGTGATTCCGCCGCTGCGCGAGCGTCGTCAGGACATCACGCCGTTGGCGGAACACTTCGTGGCCGATCAGGCCGCCCGCGAAGGACTCGGAGCGAAGCAGTTGTCGACTGATGCGATCGGCTGCCTCCAGTCGTACGCCTGGGCCGGAAACGTTCGTGAACTGGAAAACGTGATCTCCCGGTGCTGCACGATCGACACCGGCACGGTCCTGACGGCCGCCATGATCAGCCCCTGGCTGGAAGGCGAGTGCGCTGCCGGTGCGGAAATCTCCGGGCTGTCGTTGCGGGAAATGGAACGCAAGTTGATCGAAGCGACGTTCAATCGGTTCAGCGGCAATCGCGAGCTGACCGCCCGGGCGCTGAAAATCGGGTTGCGAACCCTGTCCGGCAAGCTCCGTGAATACGGCTACCCGCCGCGTGGCGGCCCCGGTTCGAACCGCCAGGTTCGCGCCGCCTGACGCGAAACGGCAAGTCCCTGCGGGCCGGTGACGTAGCTTGATCACACGATTCAGACGACGCACAGCGCAGGTCCATGTCGGCAAGTCCTTCCCATCACGTCGCGACTGCGGGGTCCGCCATCACGGGCGACCCCGCGACGGGTGCGAAGCGGCCGGCGGGACAACCTGCCCTGCTGCGTCGTCCGGCGTTGATCGCCGGCGCCATCGCGATCCTGGGATTGGCCTGGTATGCCTTAGTCGCCCGGCCGCCGGAACTGAGCGCCGTCCAGAACGGCCGGCGGTTCTCAGCGGCCGAACGCCGGCAAGCGGAGCGAACGCTCCGGAGTGCGGGTGTTGACGGAATCCAGTTCCGGAATGGCCAGCTGCTGGTCCCCCCCGGCGCACTGCCGGCCTCCGACGCCGTGCTGGCGAAATCGGCAAATTCCGGTGAAGCGGATGCCGATCCGTCGCCCGCGACAAACTCGCTGCTTGACCAGTTCGCCACCGGCAAGCGTCAGGAGCGGGCGGACGCTGCGGCACGCGCCGCAAAGCTCGGACGTCTGCTGGCGCAATTGCCGGGCGTCGAATCCGCCGAGATTGTCTGGGATGAAGAACCGCGCATCGGACGGAGACAAGCGCCGCGCGTCATGGCGACGGTGTTTCTGAAACCGGACAGCGGCTCCACGATCGGCCTCGACACCGTGCAGGCTGTACGGTCGGCCGTGGCCGGGAGTCGGGCGCATCTGGCGACGACCGATGTCGCCGTCATGGACTTGGAACAGAAGGTGACGTACCGCGGCGAACTGGATGCCGGCACTCGGGTTGAGCACCGGCAGACCGACGTCGCAGCCGAATACCGCGCCAGAATCACCGAAGCACTGGCCGACATCAACGGCGTGCGGATTGCCGTCTCGCTGCGTCCGGTTGCCGCAGATGCACCGTTGAATGTAAGGCGAGAACCGTTTGCCGGTCTTTCCGGGCCCAACCTGAGACTGGAGGTCATAGCGGCGGCGCATCCGGTGCAGGTTGTCTCCGAAATGGCGCCGATCGGGCAGAACACAGTCGCATGTGCGCGGCAACTCGATGTGTCCGTGGAGGTGCCGACGGACCATATCATCAAAGCCGCGACGGCGATCGCGGGTTCGAGAACGGCAGCGATTTCCTCAAACGAGGCGACGGCCTTCCGCGAGTACGTGCGGCGGGCGGTCGAAACCGATGTGCGAACCCGAGTCGCTGCGGTGATCTCCGACTTGCCGTCGGACCTCGCCACGTCGCAGCTGACGGTCCGGCTCACGATGCCGACGGCCGCGCAGTGGCCGGTTCCGGCAGAATCCGCCGGTGCAGGGGAGATTCGCTGGGACTGGTCCGGCCTGCGATCGCTCGTTGAAACGTTGCAGAATCAGGAGCAGGCGACCGGATGGGGCCTGGTTATGTTTGCGGCGATACTTGCGGCGGCGATCATCCGGTTCCGGCGTCGGTCGACGGAGCGGAGATCAGCAAGGCAATCCGAACTGTCACGGCCGCCGGCCGCGTTCCTGCCGGGAATCAACGCCGGCGACTGGGCGCCGCTTGTGGCGCGCGAACCCATAGACGTGATTGCCGGGCTGCTGTCGAAGCTGCCGCCGGACGAAGTTTCGCACATCCTGTCGCATCTGGAACCCGTGCAACAGCGCGAAGTGCTGGAACTTGCAGCAACCAGCGCGCTTGACGAACGACAGCTTGGCCTCCTCCGACGGCGAATTCGAAGCGAACTGAAGGCGTCGCCGTCGAGGACATTTCGGTCAGACACCACAATGACCAAACGAGCGACGTCTGCGGTCGGTTCCCCGGTCGCAGCGCCGTTCAGCTTCGACGAGCTGGCGAAACTGGACGATGGCAGCCTGCAGCAACTGGCAGGGCGGGTGCATGCCGACACGTGGACGGCCGCATTGGTAGGGGCGTCGCCAAAATTGCATCGCCGCCTGACGGCGATCAATCGCATTTCCGGCGCGCTGTCGAACCGGCCGGATCGCCGCCCGTTGCGTCTGCGCGAGATCGAGGCGGCGCAGCGGTTGATTGTCGACGAGTGGCGCGCACTGCAGCCACTGCGCTGACGGCGTCATCTGCGTCGTCAATTCCGTTGCGACCGCTCCAGATTGCCTCATCGTTACGACGTGAGCATCCGATACAACGGATGATAGTTCGATGACGGCGGCGTTGCGCCCTGGTCGAATCGCTTTGAGTCGGAGAGAGTCGCATCGCAGGGGGCTGCTGAAGCGCGACGGATGGGAGCCCGTTGGGGATGGGCTCTCGACCGGCCAATGCGCCGGTAAGGCCGACACCATCAAGTGTCGCGCTGTGGAAACGAGTTCCGGAGCGGCGGGGGAAGTTATGATCGCGCGTTCGTTTCGCGTGCAGGCTCTCGTGGCGGTGCTGTCCGTCTCGATGTGCGGCTGCTCGATCGTGGGACTGGGATATCGCGCCGGCCACACTCGTGGTTCCGGAAAATCAGAAGCGGCGCGGCTCACGCAGCTGGCCGAACTCTACGAGCGGCAGGGGCATCCCTCGGGCGCGATGCGGCTGTACCGCCAGGCGATTCACGCCGATCCGCGTTCGCAGCAGGCCCGGGAACGGCTGATGGCGTTGTCATCGCAACATGCGTCTCCACCACAATCGCCGGCCGCAAAAACTCCCAGCCTGCTTCCTGACACCGCACCCGTGCTGGCCGGCTCCAGGACCGCACCGCAAACGGTCGCCGCCCATCCCGCGCAGTCTCAGCCTGGCGCAGCGCGCCCGATCGCGGCCGCCGAGCCCGCTCGTGCCCGTCGGCAGCCGGTGCGAGCAACACCGATGCCCCCACCGCAGTCGCCGGCGCAAGCAGCGCCGCCGGTCCTGAAGGTGGCCCAGTCGGCAGCGGCGGCGGCGGCAGCAGCAGCAGCGGCTCCGATGCCTCGCACTCCGGTACCCACGGCCGTCGCTACGCCGGTCGTGGAAGCGACGCCTGCTCCGCTGACGGTGCCTGCGGCGGTCGCGGCGATTGCGCCGGGCGTCGTGCAGCGGGCGCCGTTACCGCCGGCGGAACCGATGGAAGTCGTCGAAGCGCCGGTCAGCCTGGCGGTCGAAGTGCAGCCGTTGCCGGCATTGCCGCAACCTGTTGCCGTCGTGCAGCCCGCACCGCTGGCGCCGGCGACCGAATGGACCACGACGACGCACTCACCCGCCGTTTCTCAGGCGCCGGCAGCATTGTCCGCTCCTTCAGAAACCGGCATCGACATCCGGCCGCGGCCGGTTGACGATTCGCCTGCGATTGTCCGGATGCCGAACGTCGTGTGGGCGCCCACCGATTTGACACGACTGTGCCCGTCGGCTTCTGAATCGCTCCTGTCGATCGTGCGGCGCCTGGAATCGGCGCATCCGTCGGATCGCAAGGATGCACTCATTGAACTGGCGGAAATCGGCGAGTCGGCGCAGCCGGTCATGGCTGCGGTTCGTTCGGTGATGCACGATCCGGAGCATTCGGTGCGAGCGCATGCGGCTTGGGCCGTGTGCCGGATCGAGGGCGTCAATGCCGAATGCGTGCAGGTGCTGGCGGACGTGCTCGGTTCCGACGACGCATCCGGGGCGGCATTTGCCGCCTATTGTCTGGGACTGCTGGAGCAGGATGCTCAAGCTGCCGTCCCGGCGCTGGAGTCGGCCTGCACGAGCGATGTCTCGCTGGTCCGGCTGTGCGCTGCGGAAGCCCTGCTCAAGATCACGCCGGAATCGGCCGAGCCGGTGGCGTTGCTGATTGACGGGCTGCACGAGCCGGATCAGCAGCAGCGGTGGCTGGCAGCGCTGTCGCTGTCGGCGGCATCCAGCCCCTATCAGGAGCCGGCCATCCTCGCGTTGACTCCCCTGCTCACCGACGACTCGCCGGACGTCTGCTCTGCGGCAGCCCTGGCGCTGGGGGCGTATGGAGCGAACGCGCACCAGGCCGTGCCGGCGCTGCAGGGAGCGCTGGGGCATGCCGATGGCGACGTGCGCGACGCTGCCGCGGCCGCACTCGACTGCATCGAGGAATAAGGCTCAAGGCCGCCTTCGACGTACGATTAATTGAAGCGCGTCGACGCTGAATGTCGCTTTGGGGGTTGCTGGCAATCGCTGCAGCGGCAGCATACGATGACCTTCGTCTCGGATCGCTTCGACTGACAACAATGCGGTCTCCAGCAGACCGCGTGTTTTCGAAACATGCTCCGGACGTCGACGAGCAACCGTCCGCCGGCGTCCTGTAGCGCCTGAAGCGGGCGTTACAGCATGGCGTCGGGCCGACGTTCCGGGCCATCGCGGCCCGCCACTTCCGCCATGCGGCTTCGTCTCCGCGGCCCGGAAGCCAGCCGCCGCGCAGCGTGTCGGCGCGGTGAAGTCCCGATCGGCGCCGACGGGATGCCCGATTGCACTGACAAGGATTCTGTTCGATGCTGCTGTTCGTCATCCGGATGTTGT
>JAEUIG010000029.1 GCA_016795125.1 Planctomycetaceae bacterium
TTGACTTCCAGCGGCAGCAGCCCGCCGAGTTTCCGTTCGACGAGCTGCAGCGACTCGAGTGTCGGATGTCCCTGCTCGTAGGTCTCGATCATCGACGCGTTAACGCGGACGTCGCGGGCCATCCACACCATCGAGCCGAGCACGATCGTCGCGACGAGCAGCGTGCGTTTCGGATGGCGATCGACCATGTCCGCAGCGCGGGTGACGATGTCTCCCAGCGGAGCCCCTTTGAACACCGCCCGCGGCGGACGGAAAAACTGCAGCCCACTCCCGAGCGTGCACAGGATCGTGACATACAGGCACGCCATGCCCCACGCGCACTGCAGGCCGAACGACACCAGCACGTCGGACCGTGCGTTGAACAGCGAGGCAAAGCCGATCGCCGTCGTCAGCATCGACAGCAGGCAGGCGTAACCCATGTGCTGGACGACCTGCCGCATCGCTGCACGGCGGTCGCCATTCACGCGCGGCGTGATCTCACCGTAGTCGGACACGATGTGCACGCAGTTCGACACGCCGATCACCAGCAGCAGGATCGGCAGAATATTGCTGATGAGATTGAAGGTCTCTCCCAGGGCGACGAGGCCGCCGATCGTCCATGCCAGCCCGCAGCCGACCGCCACCAGCGGCAGCACACTGCCGGAAACGCGGCGAAACATCAGCCCCAGCATCGTCAGGTACAGCACGGCGGCGATCGGCAGCAGTCGCCGCTGGTCGGACTGCAGATTGTCGACCGTGTCCACCCGCAGGAACGGCAATCCCGTCAATCGCATCCGGTAACCGGCCGGCGCCGCATGCTTCGCCAGAGCGTCCCGCACTTCGCCGATCGCTGCGCGAATCTGATCGAGCGACTGGACCTCGGGAGACAGAAAACACATCAGCGCCGTGACACGGTGGTCGGCGCTCAGCAGGGAGCCTTCCAGCAGCGGCGACTTGGCGACAAACCGCCGCAACCGTCGGGCGTCCTCGTCATCGACCGGCCGTGCATTCAGGACGGGCACCGCCTCGATCTGCGGCGGAAAGCTCAGGCCGCGACGGACCGTCTGCATCGTGGCGACGGACTCAATCCGGTGGATCGACGCCAGCAGTCCGACGTCGGCGGCGACGCCCTGCTGCCAGGTCAGCGCGTCGGCCGTCAGCACATCCTCCTTGCCGGTGGCCTCCAGCACGACGATCAGCACCGAGTCTTCGAAAGCGAAGGTCCGTTTGAAGTCGTCCAGCTCGGCACGGGCCTCGTTACTGCCGCGCAGCATGGATTGCGGAGCGAAGTCGAACTCGATCCGGCTCGCCATGACGGCCGCCACAATCGTGAGCACGGCTTCACAGAGCAGGACGGCAACGGGATGTCGGACCAGCAGGTCGGCAAGACGCGCGAACATCGCGATGTTGTAGGCGGTGTGGCCGCCGACGCAAAGCGGGTCAGGTCAGCCGTCGATCACGCGCGTCGTGTGCGGGGTTTGACTCTCGACAGGGGAGTGACGATCTCCCCGCCCGCAAACGACGCCTCCGCTCCCAGCCACTCCTCCAGTCGCAGCAGCCGGTTGTATTTCGCCAGCCGCTCGCTGCGTGCGACCGACCCGATCTTGATTTGACCCGCGCCGGTCCCGACGGCCAGGTCCGCGATGCTGGCATCTTCGGACTCGCCGCTGCGGGCAGAGACGACGGGCCGGTACTTCGCCTTGTGGCACACCGCCAATGCGAGCAGCGTTTCCCACACTGTGCCGATCTGGTTCAGCTTGATCAGCACGCTGTTGGCGGCCTGGCGCTCGATGCCCTGTTCGATCAGCGCGACGTTCGTCGTGAACAGGTCGTCTCCGAGCAGCTGAATCTGCTCTCCGAGGGTTCGTGTGAGCAATTGCCAGCCGTCCCAGTCGTCTTCGGCCAGACCGTCTTCAATGCTGACGATCGGATACCGCGCCACCCAGTCCGCCAGCCGGTCCACCATTCCGGCGGCGCTCAGGGTGCGGCCCCCTTCCGATTTCAACCGGTATTCCCCGTCCGCATAGAAATGCGTCGCGGCGACGTCGAGTGCGATCGCCACGTCGCGTCCCGGCTCGAATCCGACCGCTTCGATCGCACCGGTCAGGTAGAGCAGCGCCGTTTCGTTGTCCGGCAGGCGCGGTCCGTAGCCCCCTTCGTCGCCGACCAGCGTTCCTTCGTAGCCGGCGTTGCGCAATTCGCGTCCCAATGCGGCGTACACGCGGACCGTCCATTCCAGCGCCTCGCTGTAGGACGTGGCGCCGACGGGAACCATCAGGTAGTCCTGAAAGTCGAGCTGCCCTCCGGCGTGCTTGCCGCCGGAGATCATGTTGACCATCGGCAGCGGCAGCGACATCGCGGGTGCTTCGCGGGACTTCTGCGTCAGGAGAGCGCGCCGGAGCAATTCGTGCATGTGCCGGGCGAGTGGAATCCCGGCGACCGCCGCCGCTGCGTGGGCGGCCGCCAGCGACACTGCCAGGATGGCGTTCGCCCCGCAACGGGACTTGTCCGGCGTCCCATCGGTTTCGCACAGGGCAAAGTCAATCGCCTGCTGGTCGGCCGCGTCGAGACCGACGACTGCCGGCGCCAGCATCTTGCGCACGTGGGACACGGCGCCCAGCACCCCCTGCCCCTGATACCGGCGTTCGTCCGTGTCGCGCAGCTCGTGGGCTTCGTGGCGACCGGTACTGGCGCCGCTGGGAGCGATCGCCCAGCCGCGAACTTTCCCACAGTGGACTTCGGCTTCGACCGTCGGGCGTCCCCGGCTGTCGAGGACTTCACGGGCAACAACAGCGGTGATCTGCGTTGGGGCAGTCGGGCGGCGGGCAGGCATGCCCACAGTTTACCACCTGCCCGTCGATTCACCATTCCTGCCACTCGACGCGCCCATCGTCCCAGTACGTTTTCTGTCCGCGCTGACCGCATTCGCACTGGTACGCGTAGATGTCGCAACTGTGCATGTCGAGCGCATACATCATTTTCATCGTCTTCAGGCAATTGTCGCAGCGCTCGTCGGTCGGCGCGGCCAGACTGCCGACGATCGACGCAGAGAACAAAACCAGCAGCACTGCTCCAACAACCAGCAACAGTCGATTGAACATGCTTGGCGGTGCCTTCCCTGACCTTCGCGCGCAATCCGAACACAGACACGTCCCGTGGTGGCAAAATTCGCACCGGGAGATGCGAAAGGGCGGGGACGAATCAGGAAAACGGCTTCGCGCGGGCGGGAATCCGGTGTTCAGCAACCAGGCGCGATCGGCGCTGAACGGAGGGTGGGACTTTCAGTAAAACTCCAGTCATACAAATCCCGTGCCCGACGGGTCGCCAAACACCCGTTTCGTCAAAATCAAATGGCCATTCGGCGTTGCCGAGGTTTTCGTGACTCCTCCGCCACTACCACGCGTTTCTTCAGCAAATCCTCGCGAACTCGGCCTGGCGCTGAACTCCATGGACGTACGGGGTTGCTCCAGTTCACGTCCGGTCGATAGGCTGCACGCAACGAATCTTGTGACGACGACCCGCATGAGCCAGAAACCTCTCGCTGAAGTTGCCAAGCAGCGTCCATCCTTTATGGAACTGCTGCACCTGCTCCCGCCGTACACGGTCGAAGACGTCATCAAGTCCTACCAGGAGCAGACGCAGAAGCTCCCGCCGGACGAAGAGACGGCCGCCGCGCAGCATCTCCAGTCGGCATACGAGCGGGCCCTGGACCATGCCCGGTTCCAGGAGTCCCGGCGGGCGTGGCTCGGCGGCCGGATGGAAGTGTTCCAGGAACGCCAGCAGCTGATTGCCGAAATCGAAGTCGCCGGCGGCATGGTCGTCCTGCAACCCAGCGACCCATACATTTACGAATACGGCGAAGACTTTGCCTACGTGCTCCGCAAGCTCGTCGCCGTGCACCTGACGGGACCCGTCACCACCGACGCCTCGCTGGAATGGCTGCAGCACGGCAACGCGGCGCTCGGCGAGATTCGCCTGCTGGACCTCAGCGGCGCACACGTCACCACCAAAGGGCTGGAAGCGATTGCATCGTTGACGGGCCTGCGTTGCCTCGATCTGCGCGGGACTGACGTCTCCGCCAAAGTCGTGGACAGCCTCGCCGCGCTCAACACGCTCGAATGGCTGCACGTGGGCGAAACGTCCGTCGGACTGCTGTCGCGGCAGCGGCTCAAGCGATCATTGCCGCGGCTGTCGATCGCGACGGACGCCAACGAGCCGGCGCCGCCGGCCGACGGGCCGGAGTACGAACACATGCGGTTGCAGCGGCGGCTCTCCGATCTCGGCATGCTGCCGTAGTGGTTCGTCTAACTCTGAATGTCAGGTATCGACGCAAAGCCACGAAGACGCAGAGAAGCGCAAAGACGACGGCATACTCCGCAGAAGGTGTGCCAATACCCGATTAGGGGTGGCCGGGGCTGGACCGAAGGGAAGCCCCGGGGGGCGTCGGCGCCGGGGTTTCGCGTTGCTCCAACCCCGGCCACCCCGGCACTTAACGAGGTTTGAAACTGCTTTCAGTCAATCCGTGTTCAAGTCATCGGAACGCGTTCCCTGGTGGCAGCAGGCGACGACTTTTTGTCCGTGTCTTTGAGACTCTGTGAGTTTGCGTCGCTCTCCTGAAAGTCAGCAAGAAACGAACCACGACTTTGGAGTCGAGCTTGAACTCGCACCCCCGACCGCATGCCGCCTGATATTGAACCACGACCGTATCCGCCCGATACGCTCGGAATGTCGGCCGAGGAAATGCGGCGTCTCGGCCATGCCGTCGTCGACCTGGTCGTCGATCGCCATGCGCGTCGACATCAGGAACCTGCCGTGCTCAACGCGGCGCTCGTCGATCTCGTGCAGCAGCTGGGCGGCCCGGTTCCACAGGCAGGCGGCGACATCGACGACGCCATCCGCCTGCTGACCGAAGTCGCACTCGCGCATCAGCAGCACGGCGATCATCCGCGATATTTCGCCCGCGTGCCGGGACCGTCGTCGTTTGCCGCCGTTCTGGGCGACTGGCTGGCGACAGGATTCAATGCGATCGCCGCGTCGTGGGCGGGAGGCAGCGGTCCGTCGGCCGTCGAACTCATCGTCGTTGACTGGCTGCGTCAGCTGCTTGGATTCCCGGCCGGGGCCGAGGGCGTCCTGGTCAGCGGCGGCTCGCTCGCCAATCTGACCGCGATCGCCGCGGCGCGCGCG
This sequence comes from Planctomycetaceae bacterium, assembly GCA_016795125.1. Lineage (GTDB taxonomy): Bacteria > Planctomycetota > Planctomycetia > Planctomycetales > Planctomycetaceae > JAEUIG01. The sequence continues at coordinate 5,164 of JAEUIG010000029.1, forward strand.
GCCTGCGGACCAGGGATCGCGTACCTGACCGATCAGGCGCACTCCTGCATCGCGCGCGATCTGCGGAGTCTCGGATTTCCGGAGGAGGCAATCCGCATCATTCCCAGCGACGATGCGTTCCGCATGCGCATCGCCGATGCGGCCGCTCTCGTGCAGGCGGATCGTGCGGCCGGCGGCCGCCCGATGCTCCTCATCGCCACTGCCGGCACGACAAACACCGGCGCCGTTGATCCACTCTCCGAACTGGCGGACTTCTGCGTTGAAAACGGTCTGTGGTTCCACATCGACGGCGCCTATGGCGCACCCGCGGCGCTCACCGAGCCGGGGCGTCGCCTGCTGTCCGGGATCGAGCGCGCCGATTCGCTCGTCGTCGATCCCCACAAGTGGCTCTTCCAGCCGTATGACATCGGCTGCGTGCTGGTCCGGCGGCCCGGCGCGCTGGAGCGCGCGTTCACCATGAATCCGGAGTACCTGCGGGACGTGCAGTCGTCCGACACCGGTGAGGTCGACTTCCGCAATCGCGGTCTCGAACTCACCCGCCGCTCGCGGGCCATCAAGCTCTGGCTCACGTTTCGCGCCTACGGGGTCCAGCGGATGGCAGCCGCGATCGCCCGTGGCATCGAACTCGCCGAAATCGCAGAGCAGTGCATCCGCGAACAGCCGGCGACCTGGGAACTGGTGACGCCGGCCCAGCTCGGGATCGTCACGTTCGCGCGCCGCGGCGCGGCAAAAAGCGTGCACGACGCCGCGGCACAGTCACTCACCGACAGCGGCTTCGCCACGGTCACCTCCACCATGCTCAAGTCCCGCAGCGTCCTGCGGCTGTGCACGATTAATCCGCTCACCACGCCGGACGATCTGCGCGAGACCCTCCGCCGCCTGGCATAGCGAATAACGGCAGCAACGACGAGCGGCAGGGTTAAACCCCGCTGCTCGCACTACGCGGGGAGCTTCCGGAGCAGCTTGCGGGCGCGGCTTCTCCAGAACAACTGGCGGCGGACAATCTTCCGCGGTGCGCCATCCAGGTCCTGGATCAGCGATTCCAGTTGCTGGCGGGCGCCGGCGGTGTTGCCGCTGTCGGCGTAGATCGTCGCGAGCAGGTACAGTCCCTCGGGATGCCGCCAGCGGCGCGTGTGCGCTTCCAGCTGCTCGCGGGCGAGGGCCGTCTCTCCCAGCGCGTGCAGCGTCTTGCAGTTCAGCAGCGAGACGTCGCCGAACTTGTAGGCCGGATCAATCTTGAGAATCCGCTGCAGCTTGTCGCGGGCCGCCGGGTATTCGCTGCGATCGAACTCGACGGAAGCCGCCCCCCACAGGGCCTGGAGGTTCTGCCCGTCCTTGGCCAGTGCTTTTTCATAGGCGTCGTGGGCGGCGTTGGCCTGCCCCGATTCGCGCAAGGCCTCGCCCAGTTCCACGAACTGGTGGGCGTTGCCGATCTGTTTGGCGGCAATCTGCAGTCGCTTGAGTTCCCCGCCGTGGAGGAACTTCTTGAGAACCTGCGGCGGCTGCACGCGCATGCTCGGCAACCACCGCGCGAAGAAGTAGATCACCGGGCCAAACGGCAGCGCAATAATGATCCACAGCCACAGAAAGCGCTCGGGATCATTCCGCAGGCACGAGATCGCCATCCACACCAGCAGGCCCGTATACAGCCAGCCCCCGCCCAGAAAGAAGAAGCTCCACAAAAGTGCCCAGGGGGAAGAGTGATACAGCGACGGATCATAGCCCGGTCCGTATTCCACGGGATCGGGCGCAGGTCCTGGGCCGGCTTGGAGGAGCGACAACAGCATCGTCGTGCACAGTCGAGTGGGCAACGCCGGGCATTCTGCCAAACGCACGTCGCGAATGCACGCCGCTGTCGGACGACGTGACTGTTCCGCTGGAAAGTTGGTGAAAGGAACGCAGATGACGCAGATTGGCGAGATCGGCGCAGATTAATAGGACGCCCGCCCCTGAACGCTACCGCCTTGTTCAGCTTGATCCGGAGCTCGCGACTCCGGAGGACGCCATTGCAAAGGAGCAGCGCTCCGTGATCCGGGGAATCCGCAACAATGGAGCTGTCTGATTTCTGTCTCTCAAAATCTGCGGGAACCTTTGAAATCTGCGTCATCTGCGTTCCGCTTTGCACAGTTCACCAACGTTCGAGTCGCACACACGAACAACATGCCGACAGCGATGCCGTTTGACCGGAACCGGATCGGCGCGCCAGAATGTTGGCGTACCGTCTCCGGCTGTCGGGATCATCATCAAGAATCAGCGCCCGTGAGTGACGCGACGCTCAACCATCGCGAACCCCCGACTGGCCGCCGTGAATTCCTCTGGCGATCCGGAGGCGGCTGCGGCGCGATCGCGATCGCATCCCTGATACAGAGCGGCCGAC
>JAEUIG010000046.1 GCA_016795125.1 Planctomycetaceae bacterium
CCCGGCAGGACCTGCGCTGGAACGAAATGCAGATCGGCCGCGTACTGGCGAGCATCGTGCAGTTTGCCAGCGGGCCGGTCGCGAAAGGCATGTCGATTCAACTCGGCGAGAGCGGCGATGCGGCGGTGACGTACGACACCGAACGGATGTGCGTCCGCGCGGGCTGGACCGGCCCGTTCCTGAAGTTCGATCCCAATCGGTTCGGCCTGATTAATCCCCCGGCGCCGGCAGGTGAGCTGCAGTTCGAGACGCCGCCCATCGACGGCTGGACCGGCGGCCAGATTGCCTATCGCGGGCAGTACCGGCACAACGATCGGGTGGTGCTGGAGTACACCGTCGGCGGAACGCGGATTCTGGAGTCACCTACCACGGGCCTCGTTGGCGGGCATGTTGCGTTCGTGCGGCGGTTTGAGGTTGCCGCACATGACGCGCCGCTGACGCTGCAGCTCGGCAAGTTCAGTGAGACGACGAAGCTGCTGGAACGGAATGGGCGAATGATCGCGGTCTGCGGCGATGCCGCGACGGTCTGTGTCGCGATCGCCGGTGCGAATGCACCGTCACTCGCGCTCAATCCAGAGGGGGTCATCACCGCCACGCTTGCGGTTTCGCCGGCAACGACAAGTTTCGATGTCTACTTCAGCCGGGTCGGCATGCAGGACGTCGAAGCAACTGCGTCCGCGGCACTCCCGCCGTCGGACGGTGTGGCGTCGTTGCTCGAAGCAGGCGATGCGCAATGGCCCGAGACGATCACCACTCACGGCACCCTCGGCAACGATGACGAAGCCTATACCGTCGACACCGTCGCCGTGCCGTTCGATAACCCGTACAAGGCGCTGATCTTCACCAGCGGGCACGACTTCTTCAGCGACGGCCGCGCGGCCGTCAGCGCGATCCATGGCGATGTCTGGCTGGTCGACGGCCTCGATGCGGATCTCGACTCCGTGACATGGAAGCGCTTCGCGACGGGCCTCTTCCAGCCGCTGGGAGTGAAGATCGTCAACAATGAAGTCTACGTCCTCGGCCGCGACCAGATTACGCGGCTGCACGACACGAACAACGACGGCGAGGCGGACTTCTATGAGAACTTCGCCAGCGGATATTTGACGTCGACCGGCGGACACGATTACGTCGCCTGTCTCGAAACCGATCCGCAGGGCAACTTCTACTTCGTGCACGGCGTCGACGGCGTCATGCGCGTCCCGCCGACCGGCGGCCAGGCGACGGTCGTCGCAACCGGACTGCGGAACCCGAACGGTCTCGGCGTCGGTCCGCAGGGAGTGGTGACCGCCGCGCCGCAGGAGGGAGAATGGACGCCGGTCTCCAACATCGCCGTCGCCCACGATGGAGATCACTTTGGCTATCGGGGACCAAAGGTCAGCGACACGCGACCGCTGGGCTATGACGCGCCGCTGTGCTGGATTCCGCGGCTGATGGACAATTCGAGCGGCGGACAAGTATGGGCGACAGGCAACCAGTGGGGTCCGCTGAACGGTCAGATGCTGCACCTGTCGTTCGGCCAGTGCCGCGCGATGCTGGTGCTCATGGAAGACGTCGACGAGCAATGGCAGGGAGGAACGGTTTCTCTGCCGTGGAACTTTCAGTCAGGATCAATGCGGGGCCGAATGAACCCCGCTGATGGTCAGTTGTGGGTCACGGGCCTCAAGGGCTGGACGACCCGCGCGGCGGACGACGGCTGCCTGCAGCGCGTCCGCTACACCGGCAAGCCGGTCTACCTGCCGACGGCGGTGAAGCATCACGCGAATGGAATCTCTCTGACGTTCACGGCTCCGCTCGATCCGGAGGTCGCGCAGGACCCGGACAGCTATCACGGCGAGCAGTGGAACTATCTGTGGTCGCAGGCGTATGGGTCGGCGGACTACAAGCCGTCGGAGCCTGGGATCGAGGGCCACGACCCGCTGCAGATCGTCTCGGCCACGCTGCAGCCGGACGGCCGGACAGTGTTTCTGGAGATCAAAGACCTCCAGCCGGTGATGCAGTTCAAGATTGACTACCAGCTCAGCGCCGCCGATGGGCACGAGTTCACCAGCACGTACTACGGCACCCTGAACAAAGTGCCCGCCACAAGCGTGCCGGATGCACAGATCGTCCGCGTGCCACGTCAGCGGTTGCCGGCGGAAATCGAAGCGTCGCTGAAGCCGGGCGTGATGGCGACCTATCGGCTCAACGGACCCGCAGAATCCGGAATCCAGGTCGCACGTCTGCCGGCGTTGTCCGTGGCGGAAAGTCCCGCGCTGGATGCACACGGGACGGCCAGCCCGTTGACGGCGCACTACGACGGATACATCCATGTGCCGCTGCGCGGCGTCTATACGTTCTCATTCGAAGGCCACGGATCAGTCTTTCTGACGATCAACGACGGGGAGTCGTACCACGGTGAATCGGATGACTTGAGTCAGCTGGCGTCTGTACCGATCCGGCTGAGGACCGGCTACAACGCGGTGAAAATCACCCTCGACAGCCGCGAAGACGGGACGGCCCGGTTCCGCCTGCTCTGGGAACACGAAACCTTCGCGCGCGAGCCGGTGCCTCCCACGGCCTGGTTCCACCGCGGCGATCATCCGACATTGAAGAGCTGGCAGCTTTTCCTGGAAGGCCGCGAACTCGCTGCGAATCTGCATTGCGACCGCTGCCATCGCCCGTCCGCAGCCGGTTCTGATGCGCCGTCGCTCAACCTCGACCCGCCAAACCTGTTCGGCAGCGGCGCGAGGCTGGATCGCGACTGGATCGCAACGTGGCAGCTCGACCCGAAATCGCACCGCCCCCAGGCCACCATGCCGGCGCTGTTTGACACCCGGGATCCCAAGTCGGCGCAACAGGCCGCGCATGAGGCGGCCTATGTTGTGAGTATCGGCTTGACAGCGACGGATGTT
>JAEUIG010000066.1 GCA_016795125.1 Planctomycetaceae bacterium
GGTTGGCGACCCGGCCGGTCGTGCAGCCGAAATACTGGTTCCGCTCCGACTCATAGCCGGCGACATCATCAAAGCCGAGGACAACGTCGGCCGTCGTGCCGTTTTTGTCCGGGACGTGCAGTTCAACGAGCGTTGCACCGCGGGTGATGACTTTTGCGGACATGCCGCCGTCGTTCTTGATCGTATAGGCTTCCACGGGCGTTCCTTCGGCGGTCTGACCGAACGGCTCCGCGGCGGCGGAGACCGGGGAATCGGCGATTGTGCACGCGGCAGCGAGGCCGCACAGCAGCCGGAAAACGGACCTTCGGTGCAGGATCATGGCGGGCCTCGGGGGAATCTGAGTGCGTGCGACCGTTCACAGGATTATGGAGGCATGCTGCAGTTGAAACAAGCGAGGCCAAACGCGTCCTGAACGCGATAAACTTTCGCGACGGTCGTGAGTATGATGGGCGTGATCGATTTCACTCTGAACCGGTGCGATGGCTGATTATTACCAGACTCTGGGTGTGAGCCGCACGGCGACCGCCGAGCAGATCCGCAAGGCGTACAAGAAGATTGCGCGCGAGAACCACCCCGATGTAAAGCCGGGTGACAATGCGGCTTCGGAGCGGTTCAAGCAGGCGGCTGAAGCGTATGAAGTGCTGGGCGATGCGGAAAAACGCCAGCAGTACGACCAGTACGGTGACGCGTACAAGCACATGAAAGGAGGCGGCCCGCCGCCCGGCGGGAGCCCGTTCGGCAAAGGCGGGGGGGGCGGATTTCGCGGCGGAGCGGGGCCGATTGACCTGGGAGACCTGTTCGGCGGCGAAGTCGACCTGGGCGACATTTTCGGCCAGGCGTTCGGCGGCGGCGCAGAGTCGGGAGGCAAGCGGGGACGCAGCCGGCAGCGACGCGGCAGCGACATTCAGAGCGAGATCTCGATTCCTTTCCAGCTCGCGGCGACCGGCGGCGGGTATGATGTCACGATCGACCGCAACGGCAAGGTCGACCGCATGTCGATCAAGGTGCCGGCCGGGATCGACACTGGCCGCGTCATTCGCCTGGCGGGCGAAGGTTCGCCGGGGAGCGGTGGTGGCTCGTCCGGAGACCTGCTGATCACCGTCCGAGTGGCTCCGCATCCCTATTTCAAGCGCGAGGGGAACGACCTGATTGTCGAAGTCCCGTTGTCGATTGCGGAAGCGGCACTGGGCGCGAAGGTCGACGTGCCAACGCTGGAGGAAGGGCTGGTCTCCCTGACGATCCCGGCGGGTGCGTCGTCCGGAACGAAACTGCGGCTGCGAGGGAAGGGCATCATCGATCCAAAGACCAAGGCGCGCGGCGACCAGTTCGTCGTGACGAAAGTCGTCGTTCCGAAGAACGTCAGCGACAAGGCCAAGGAACTGCTGCAGGAACTGGATCGGGAAGCCGGCGTAACTCCCCGTGCGGGTTTGTGGTGATGTACGAATCGCGGAACCGAGGTGCCGTCATGCGGTCGAAATGTTCCGAGGCAACGCGGGCGCGGGTGTCCCATTCGGCGACAGCCACGCTGGGATTGTTGTTCGTCGTCGCGTTGAGCAGCTCAACCCCCAGCGACCTCCAGGCGGCCGGCGAGCAGACGGTCGTTGAGACATCGAACGAGGCGGGCGGTGCGACGGCCGAAGCGGCGGAGAATGTGACAGCGGTCGACGTTCAGCAGATGCCGGAAGAGCAGAAGCAGAAGGTGAAGTCGGTCGTGCTGATGCTGTCGATTCTGTCCGGGATCGCGTTGTCCGGCCTGCTGCTGATCATTGCGGCGATCGTTATCAGGGGACTGCAGCACAAGCTGGCGGGGCCGACGCGGCTCGATCCGCGGCCGCAGGACGTACTCTCGCAGGCGATCGCGCAACCGGGCGCGGAGTTGGCGGCGGCCGTTCCGCCTGCCGACAGCGACGGAGCGGCGGAGGAGACGCGTTTCACGTGAAACACGAGTTTCCACGCTCCCGGCGACTCACGCAGGCGCGGGACTTCGACCGCGTTTATGAACTGAAGCAACGCGCTGGCGACGCCCACCTGCTGATCTTCGCGGCGCCGAACCCGGTGCCATCGACCCGGATCGGATTGAGCGTTTCCAGGAAGCACGGCAATTCGGTCGTCCGGAGCCGGATCAAGCGGCTGCTCCGGGAGGCGTACCGGCACGTGCAGCATGAGCTGCCCGAGGGGGTCGATCTCGTGCTGATCCCGCGGATCGGCGTCGGCTCGACGGTGCAGGACTATCAATCGTCGCTGAAGTCGATCGTGCCGCGACTGGCGCGCCGGCTCCAGCGAACGGCGACAACGAAAGTCAAGGACACAGGAACCGCGAAAACGTCGGAAGACGCGAGAAGTGAAACAGAATGAAATGAGCCCAGGGGTTCATCCCCGTGGAACGACGTTCAAGAGTGCATTGGAATCGAATCATCGCCCTGTTCTACTTTCGGCGTTTTCGCGTCTTTCGCGGTTCTGTTCTCTTCGCGTGACGACATGCCCGTGCTGCGGTTCCTCAGGCAGATTCCGGCGCTGGTGCTGATCGGTCTGGTGCGCGGTTACCAGTACTGCATCAGCCCGATCCTGCAGGTGGTGGCCGGCGCGCAGTGCCGGTTTGAACCATCGTGCAGCGAATACTTCATCCAGGCGGTGAAGAAGCACGGCGCGGTGTCGGGATCGCTCCGCGGCGTATGGCGGGTATGCCGGTGCAATCCGTACTGCCGCGGGGGTTACGATCCGCCATAGGGGCAAGCTGGGACTGGGGACTTGGGAATGGGGAACTGCAAAGAATTGACAACTATTCCCAATTCCCCAGTCCCTCCGTCAACTCAGATATCCCGCCAGGGATTCCCGCCAGTCCCGAATGCTGATGCCGGCGGCTGCGGCGAGCTTGCTGCAATCGAGCACGCTGTACGCCGGCCGGCGGGCCTTGGCGCCGAATTCCTGCGTGGAGATGGGAATGACGCGTGCGTCGGTTCCCGATTGCCGGAAGATTTCCTGTGCGAACTCATGCCACGTCGTCGCGCCGCTGCTGGTCGCGTGGTACAGGCCAAACGCATTGGTGCGGATCAGCGCGAGGATCATCTCGGCCAGGTCGGCGGCCGACGTTGGCGTGCAGTACTGGTCGTTGACGACCTTCACTTCACCTTTCCCTTTGCCGAGCCGCAGCATGGTTTCAACGAAGTTCCCTTTGCCGCCCGCCGGGGGGTGACCGTACAGGCCGCAAGTGCGGAGGACAAAGTGACGCGGGGCGGTCGAGCGGACGAAGTGCTCGCCGGCCAGCTTGCTGATGCCGTAAGCGCTGACCGGCCCTGGGGCATCGGTTTCCCGAAACGGAATCGACCGCGATCCGTCGAGTCCAAAGACGTGATCGGTGCTGATGTGCACGCACGTCGCGGCATTGGCGGCACACCATTGCGCGAGGAGCCGCGGGCCGCGCGCGTTGACGACCCAGGCGGCGTCCGGTTCGTCCTCGGCGCGGTCAACGAAGTTGTACGCGGCGGCGTTGATGACCGTGTGCACGCCCTTGCCGTCGAGTGCCGCAGCAATCGACGCTGGGTCGGAAATCTCGATGTTGCGATGCGCTAGGCAGAGCGTGTCGTGCGGGTCGGTGCCCGCGGCGAGTTCGCGGCCAAGTTGTCCGCCGGCGCCGATGATGGCAATGGGCATGGGGAGGTTGTCGGTGATCGGTTGTCGGTCGTAATCGTAGTGCTCTGACCAGTGCTATTCGTCTGGCATGTCACTTGAACTCACGAAATGAAGCTCACCACGGAGTGCACGGAGATCACGGAGACGGCAAATCGCTGCGGACTTGTACTCCGTGTCCTCTGTGCACTCCGTGGTGAATCTGGCCCTTCGCAACGACTCTGCGCCCACGATTTCTCAGCATGACGATGTTCAATGTTCAGACCGGTACCGTGGGCTGTGTCCATCGGTCACGTGCATCAATGCTGGTGAGCGGCGGGGTTAAACTCCGCCGCTCAGTTGGAATTGAATGTGGGGCAGCGCCCACCCTACCCCACTTGTCCGGAGATGACGCGTTCCAGTGCTGTCAGGTGCGTTTCGAGCTGCCGCCAGTACCAGTACGTCGCCATGAAGGCGGCGATGCCGCCGAGACAGACGACGTACATGGTCATTTCCTGTGCGTCGGACTGTTCCTGGCGCAGCAGCAGGTTGCCGAGGATCGCCGTGAGCGGCACGAGCGCCGCTCCGAAAACGAAGAGCTTGACCTTGTTGTACATCCGCCGCAGTTCGATCGCGTCGCGCTGATCGCAGACCCCGCATTGCACGAACACCGGGTACAGCCCGTGGACCGTGGAGTATGTCACCAGGAAAAACGGATACACCGAAGCGATCAGTCCGCAGATGGTGAGCGACCCGATGAACAGTGCATAGATGCCTGCGGGGATTCCGACCAGCAGGTCGAGAAAAATGGGGTACGTAATGCCGGAGACGAACCACAGCGTGATCGACAGAATGGCCGCGTGTTCTCCCAGGCGCAGGCAGGCCTTGCGCAGCGCGAACGTGTCGTCCTTCGGACCGCCGCGCATCCTCTGCACAGTCTTGACCGCAGTCACGACACGCGTCGCGAGCCAGACGCCAATGGCGACTCCCAGGGGAAATGCCGTGGCATTGATGATCATCACGAGGATATCGAACTTGGGTTTCAGTTCATTGTAGTTCGACATGTTCCTCAACACGGCATGGTTGTAAATCCAGTTGTACGCGCCGGCGATTCCGCTCGGGACGAGCATCATGGCAATCAGGAGCGGGATCGCAAACTTCCAGCGCCAGGTATCGGGGCGGTGACTGGGGGGATCGACGAGGTTGCGGGCTTCCGGGTCGAGGCAGACCGACAACTGCTGGGCGAGTTCGCCAGGGGTCTGCCAGCGGTCTTCCGGTTTCGGGGCCAGGCAGCGATCGAGGACCCGGCGCAGCGACGCCGGACAGTCGACCGGAATCTCGGCGCCGCGGCGGACCAGCTTCATGCTGACCGGGAGCTTGGTGTCGAGGCGCGACTGGATCATGCGGTCGAGCATGCCGTGCCAGTCGCCGCTGGCCTGCTCATCGGTAAAGGGCCGCGCGCCGGTCAGGAGTTCGCACAGCATGACGCCGAGCGAGTAGGTGTCGGACCGGCCGTCGAGTTCCTCCGGTTTGCGATCGAGGGCCGGGTGGAATGCTTCCAGCTGTTCGGGCGACATGTAGGCGAGGCTGCCGCCGAAATACGCCGCCGGCGTCGCGCCGCTGACCTCTTTGCTGAAGCTGATGTTGAAATCCGCCAGCTTCGGTTCGCCGTCGGCGGTGAGCAGCACGTTCGCCGGCTTGATGTCGCGGTGGAGCACGCCGCGTCCGTGCGCGTAATGCAGCGCGGCTGCGAGCCTGGCTCCGAGCCAGGCGACCGCTTCGGCCCAGGTGTGCGCGGAGAGTTTTTTGCGGGCTGGCGATTCGTTCGGGCGCAGTTCGCCGCGCTGTTCGAGCGCCGCGTCGACGACGGCCAGCAGGAGCTTGCCGGTGCGTTCTTTCGGCGGCGTTTCGCGGACGCGCTTGACGACGGAGTGCAGCGTGCCGCCCGGCACGTACTGCATGTAGAGCAGCCGCAGCTTGTTCTCCGGCAGGACGCGCTGATCGAACACGCGGACGATGTAATCGTGATCGAGCTGGGCGAGCGTCTGCGGCTCGGTGCCGGAATCGGCGGAGACTTTCACGGCGACGAGCCGCTGCATCGACTTCTGGCGCGCGAGGAACACCTTGGCGAATGCCCCGCGGCCGAGACCGACCAGCAGTTCGAAGTCGCCCAGCGTGGTGCCGGCGTCGACGGCGTCCAGAGTCAGGACGTCGTCGCGGTTGACGATCATCGTCGAGCTGTACTCGTCGGTCGTCATGCCCAGCAGCCGCTGCAGCGCGGATTTCTGCTCGGGGAACTCGTCGAGGTATTCTTTCGGTTCGACGAGCAGCCCGCTGGCTCTGCGTGCCAGAAACTCCTCGTAGATCAGATCGGCGGGCAGCGGCTCGGAAGAGAGCTCCGCGTGCTCGGAGCGGTATTCGTGCAGCCGCTTGGGGACGTTGTGCTGGACCCAGCGGTATTCCAGGTCGGTCTTGATGATTTCGATGAGGGCGATGCGGCGGAGCGCGGGATCGGCGGGGAGGAAGTCTTGAATCCTGGGCGGCGCCTGGTCCGCTTCCCACGCGTCGACGAACCGGCAGACGTGGCTCGCGAGCAGCGAGAACGTTTCGACGGCGTCGCTCTGGGAGCGATGCGTCGGGTCGGGAGTGTCAGCCGATGTGTCGGGCTTGACGGACATGCCGGAGGTCAGAGGTCTGAAGATCGGCCAGTTTCTCTACGTCATGATCTCATTGATACTCATTGTCGTTCGCCCTCACCCCCGACCCCTCTCCCGGAGGGAGAGGGGAGATCGGCAATTGGCGCCTGCACGGCAGATGCACCGTACCGTCTTATTTCAATCTCCGGGAGACGACACGTTCGAGGGCGGCCAGGTGCGTTTCCAGCTGGCGATAATACCAGTAGATCGCGGGCAGCGCGACTATCCCGCCGATGCTCACAACGAACAGAGTCAACTTTTCGGTGGGGTATTGCTCCCGTCCCAGCGACGACACCAGCACGCCGAACACTGCGAGCAGCGGCACTCCGCAGGCACCGGCGAAGTACATTTTCAGATGGTTCCTGAGCCGCCTCAGTTCGGCCGCATCGCGCTCATCGCAGACGCCGCACTGCACGAACGCGGGAAACAGGCCGTGGACCATCGAGTACGTCATCATGAAGAACGGGTAGACCGAGGCAATCAGCCCGCAGATCGTCAGAGTTCCGATGGCCAGCGGATAAATCATCGGCGGGATGCTGGCGAACCAGTCGAGAACAATCGCGTAGGCCGGCCCGGAGAGCGTCCAGAGGACAAACGCGACGATCGCCGACTGTTCGCCGAGCCGCAGGCACGCCTTGCGCAGCGGGAAAGTGTCCTCTTTGGGACCGCCGCGAATGCTCTGCACGGACTTCGCGGCGTTCACCACCCGCCTGTTCATCCAGATGCCGATCGTGATGCCCAGAGGAAAGGTGGTCGAGTTGACAGCCACGATCAGGTGGTTGACGAGCGTCCTGAGTTCCGAATCGTAATTCGGCAGGCTCTTCAGCACCGCGATGTTGTAGATCCAGGCGTAAACCGCGGCGAGGCCGCTCGGGACGAGCATCATCAGGACCAGCAGCGGAACTGCCAGCTTCCAGCGCCAGGTGTCGGGCCGGTGATCAGGCGGATCGACGAGTTCGCGGGCTTCGGGATCGAGAGAGACCGACAACTGTTGCGCCAGCTCGCCGGGAGTCTGCCACCGGTCTTCGGGGTTCGGCGCGAGACAGCGGTCGAGGACGCGCCGCAACGAAACGGGACAATCGACTGGAACCTCGGCGCCGCGGCGGACCAGTTTCGTGCTGACCGGCAGCTTCGTGTCCATCCGTGACTGGATCATGCGGTCGAGCATGCCGTGCCAGTCGCCGCTGGCCTGCTCATCGGCAAAGGGTCGCGAACCAGTCAGCAGTTCGCAGAGCAGCACGCCGAGCGAATAGGTGTCCGAGCGTCCGTCGAGTTCTTCCGGCTTCCGTTCCAGGCCAGGGTGAAACGCCTCCAGTTGCTCCGGAGACATATAGGCGAGGCTGCCGCCGAAGTACGCGGCCGGCGTCGCGCCGCTGACCTCCTTGCTGAAGCTGATGTTAAAGTCCGCCAGTTTTGGTTCGCCGTCGGCGGTGAGCAATACGTTGGCCGGCTTGATGTCGCGATGCAGGACGCCCCGCTTGTGGGCGTAATCCAGCGCCGATGCGAGCCGCATGCCGAGCCAGGCGACTGTTTCGGCCCACGAGTGTGCCGCGAGCTGCTTGCGGGTGGGGGAATCATTGGGCCGGAGCTCGCCGCGCTGTTCGAGGGACGCATCGATGACCTGCAGGAGCAGCCGCCCGCTGCGTGCGCCGGGCGGCGTCTCGCGGACGCGCTTGACCACCGCATGCAGCGTTCCACCGGGGACGTACTGCATGTACAGCAGTCGCAGCCGCTGATCCGGCAGCAGCCGCTGGTCGAAGACGCGGACGATATAGTCGTGATCGAGCTGGGCGAGCGTCTGCGGCTCGGTGCCGGCATCGGCGGAGACCTTGACCGCGACCAGCCGCTGCATGGACTTCTGCCGCGCGAGGAACACCTTGGCGAATGCTCCGCTTCCGAGAGCGACCAGGAGTTCGAAATCGTCCAGCGTATGGCCGGCTTCTACTGCCTCCAGCCACCGGACGTCGTTCCGCTTGATGATGAGAGTTGAGCAGTACGCGTCGGGGTTCATGCCCAGCAGACGCTGCAGCGCCGCTTTCTGCCCGGGGAACTCGTCCAGGTACTCCTGGGGATCGACGAACAGTCCGCTGGCCTTGCGAACCAGGAATTCCTCATAGATGAGGTCGGCGGGCAGCGGTTCGGACGCCAGTTCCGCGTGCTCGGAGCGGTACTCGGACAATCGCTTGGGAACGTTGTGCTGCACCCAGCGGTATTCGAGATCGGTCTTGATGATTTCGATGAGCGTCATCCGGCGCAGTGCCGGATCGGCCGGGAGAAAGTCGTGAATATGCGGCGGCGCCTGTGCGGATTCCCAGGCATCGACGAACCGGCAGACGTGACTCGCGAGCACCGAGTAGGTTTCAACCGCATCGCCGTGTGAGCGATGCGTCTGATCAGCAGCGTCGGCGGTGGTGTTGGCAGGTTTGATGGACATCGCGGGTTTGCGAGAGCGCGAGTCGATTTAACGTTGAACGGCCAGAATCACCACGGAGTGCACGGAGGTCACGGAGCAGGATTTAATGGACGATGCGTTTGATGCCGTCTTTCATCAGGACGGTATTGAAGTTCATGAGCAGGCCCAGGTGAAGGCCGCTCAGTTTGAGGTAAGTCATGAGTTGGGCTTCGTGGATGGATGCGAGTTTCTCGACGGACTTGATCTCCAGGATAACCCGGTCATCCACGAGGACGTCGATCACATATCCGGCGTCGAGCTTCACATCTTTGTAGATGACTGCCAGCGGCAATTGACGCTTGAACGCGACGTTCCGCAGATGCAGCTCATGGCAAAGACACGCTTCGTACGTTGATTCGAGCAAACCTGGTCCGAGCGCCTTGTGAACTTCAATCGCGGCTGCGTAGATCTCGTGCGTCAAGTCCTCGTACAACAACATCGGCCCATCTCCTCGGCGGTCATTCGTAGTTGAACAGCCAGAATCACCACGGAGTGCACGGAGATCGCGGAGAAACATGCAGGTCTAAGTGATTGCGAACTTGCCAGGCAAGATCGAATCCTCAATCGATTCAGAGGAGGTACTGCATGCCGCATTGCTGTCTGCCCTCTTTGACTCCTCCGTGCCCTCCGTGAACTCCGCGGTGACTCCTGGCTGCTGTGCACGGAGCAGCATTCAAGGCCGCTCTTGGGTTCACGGTCGACGGGTGCGGTTCTGACGTTCTCCCTCACCCCCGGCCCCTCTCCCGGGGGGAGAGGGGAGAGCGACGCCTGGCGCTTGTGCGCCGATCATTGCGGTTTGCGTTGTTTTGGCGCTTTCTTCGCCGCTTTCGGCTTTCCGCTGTCCGCTTTCTCGTCGGCGATCAGGCTGCGCAGGGTGCGGAGATTCACCGCGTCCATTTCTTCGCCGTTGCGTTGTTCCTTTTTGGTCTCCAGGTACATCGGCAGATGGTTGAACCGCGGGTCGTTGAGGATCCGACGGAACGGTTCGAGGCCGACCTTGCCCTCGCCGATGTGCTCGTGGCGGTCGACGCGGCTGCCGAGGTCCTTTTTGCTGTCGTTGAGGTGCAGCGCCCGCACGCGCTTCAGACCGATCGTCGCGTCCAGTTGCCGGACGGTCGATTCAAACTCATCGTCGGTGCCGAGCGGATAACCGGCGGCGAGGAGGTGGCAGGTGTCGAGACAGACGCCGTACCGCTGCGGTTCCTGGACGTGTTCGATGATGTACTGCAGATGCTCGAAACGATACCCGAGATTGCTGCCTTGCCCGGCGGTGATTTCCAGCCAGACTTCGGTCGCGAAGCCTTTCGTCCGCTGACAACAGATGTCGAGCGCCTGGACGATCTTTTTGAGTCCGCATTCCTCGCCGCTGTCGAGGCACGAGCCGGGATGCATCACGACGCCGCAGAGTCCGAGCGCCTCGGCGCGGCGCAGCTCTTCCTCAAAGGCGTCGATCGACTTGTTCCAGAGCGCGTCGTCGGGGCTGGCGAGGTTGATGAGGTAGCTGTCGTGAGCACACGGGCGTTGCACGCCGGTGCGATCGAGTGCGTCGCGGAAGAGGCGGATGTCGTCGTCGGACAGGGGCTTCGCGCGCCACTGGTTGTTGTTCTTGGTGAACAGCTGAACGGTCGTCATGCCGAGTGCGGCGGCGGCATCGACGGCCTTGTAATAGCCGCCGGCGATCGACATGTGGGCGCCGAGGAGTCGTTGCATCGGGCGAGTTTAGCGACTGCGGAAGGAGTTTCCACGACGGCGAGAAAGCGTCGTAACGCTCAATATCCGACTCGCGGTATGATGCAGGGATGAACAACTTTCAGAAGTCAACAGCTGAACGCAGCTGGCTGCACACCCTGCTCAGGAAGGATCCCGGACATCTGCCCCAATGGGTCTTGTCTTCGAGCGGATGTGGCATCGACGGCGTCGAGATGATTTCGCTGGTCGGTGCGATGCTGATCGGACTCGCGATCATGTGGACATTCCTCGCGACGATCGAGTGGCCCACCTACGCCGTTCAATTGCTTATGGGAGTTGCAACTCTGGTGATGTCGATGGGGCCCTCGATCGCGCTTATGCTTCTAACAGAACGAGCCCGACGAACTGAACGGCGTGCACGTGCTGAACTGCGACGGGCAGGTGAACAGATCTTGCCGACCTGCGATGAGGGCTGAACTGGGAGCGCTATTCTGCGTTTCGCGCTGCGGTCGCAATGTTCGTCAGTGCGTCGCCGATCGCGATCAGCGGCGGCAGGTGGCCGAACGGATCGATGCAGATGTGCGTGTAGCCGGCTTTCTGTTGTTCCTGGAGAAAGTGCCCGAAGTCGATCGGGTCGATGAACTCGCCGACCTGCATGCGCGGGAGACTCAGATTGCGGGCGTACTGGACGGCCAGGCCGCGTGTTGTGAAGACAGCCACCACCCGCTCGTTGTGCGACTCGACGGAGAGCACCCCGTCCACGCGATGCCGGTCCGATTCGGGCAATGGGATCGCCCGCTCGACCAGGATGTGGACGGGAAACGAGAGCACGATGTCGAACTCTCTTTCAGCGCGAGATCGATTTCATCACGCGTTCGAAGACCGGCTGGTTCTTTTTCCAGTTCTTCTCTTTGCAGGTGCAGATGACGTTGATCTGGTGGACGCCCCCCACGAGCGTGAGCCGGTAGCCGTGGATCTTGCCGGTCAGCACTCCGCCATTGGCGGTGAACTCCGCCAGCCAGCCTTCGCCGAACGGGATGTTGTAGAACCCGCCGGGCAGTTCTTCGTACTCGTCGAATTGAAACCGGTACTTGAGCTCGTACTGCATCTGGTGCACTTTCGCGACGGCCGACTCTTCCGGCGGGAGTTCTTCACCGGGATTGAGCGTGGCCATATCGGCGATCGGCGCGCCCTTCGAGTCGCCGCGGATGTCGATGCTCACGTCCTCGTTCGTGGCGGTGCCCCACGGCGGCACGCCCCCCTGCCCGCCGCCGGAGGCGACCTCCCAGCCCTCCGGGTAGTCGAACTTGAAGACGTGGTCCTTCGGCACGTGCTGAGCAAAAGTCACGGGGCCGGCGTCTGCCGCCGGTCCTGAACTTGTCATCGCCAGGATCGCCCGCACTCCGAAGAACCCGCCGATCCCGCCGACAATCAATCCGAAACCGAGCATCGCGGGGATGACCCACTTGGGAAGTCCCGTCTCGGCCGCAGGCGTTCCGGCTTTCTTTTTCCCGGACTTCTTCTTGCCGACCGGGGCGGGGATGGCTCCCGCCCTGACTTTGCCGCTGGGAGCCGGCGCGCTACTCGCCTTTACCTTGCGCGACGGAGCGGGCGGTTCCGGCTCACCGTAGTCGTCCTCGATGACTTCGGGTTCATCGTCGGGTGAAGGAACTCTCGTCGATGCTCCGCATTCCTTGCAGCGGACTTTCTTGCCGGCGGCCGAATCCGGCACATTCAGAATCTTGCCGCATTCGCATTCCACCGGGATGGGCATCGTCGGTCTCCTCGACCGCCAGGAAATGGGTTTGGAGATGTCTTTTTGAGCGAAGACGGCAGCGTACCGCGGCCGACGACCGGACGCCACGGAATCGACGATGATGAAACTTCGATCGAGTTGTCCGCAGCGGCGTCGGGGAAGCTGTCGTCCGGACGCGATGTCGCCGTACAATGGAGGAGTCGTCGCGGGACTGATGTGCGGGTGGGCGACGGGCAGTGTATGAGGCCGTTTGTCGCTCGCCCTCACCCCCGGCCCCTCTCCCGGGGGGAGAGGGGAGGACAAGAACGACAGCATGCTTTGGTTGATACGACTCATTGATGGTCGCCGGCGGCTTTTCACCATGTCCGTCTTCGTGCTGATGCTGGCGATGTCGACATTGGTGCAAGGGGATGAGGAGACGCGGTACGACGGGCGGACGCTG
>JAEUIG010000074.1 GCA_016795125.1 Planctomycetaceae bacterium
TTCGACGTCGATATACAGGACATCCGGCGGTCCGAATCGATGCGCAAGCCCGTCGATGGTGACGGCGTCCACGGTGGTGGCCGACCATTCGGCGTTCCCGGTGGCGACATGGCTGCCGCCGCCATCCTCAAACTGCAGCGACCCCTCGCGCTCTGCTGCGGCGGCATGCAGGACGACGATGTTGTCCGCGTGGTTGAGCGTGCGATTCTCCTCGGCGCAGCGGGCGTTGTGCGCGACGGCCTCGACGGCGACGACCTGTCCGGCGGCCCCCACGTTCCGTGCGAGCATCAGTGCGATGACTCCCTGGTGCGCGCCGAGATCGAATACCCGCGCGGCGGGGACCAGCTTTCCGCGCTGGAGCATGACGATCTCTGGCGGCAGCGCGACGTCGTGGTCGTACCACTCGGCGGCGACCGGATCGGCGATAACGACGTCCAGCTCGTATCCGCCGTACTGGTGATGGACGACGCGGCGGGGGAAGTGCTCCAGGCGACGGCGTGCGCGCGCCGTTCGCAGCCTGGCCCAGAGGGGACGGGGCACGATGCGACGCAGCAGGCTCAAATTGGCGGGTCCGTCGCTCATGTGGGGGAGACCTGTTCGGGCGACACGGCCCTGCGCCCGATCTGTGACTGCAGCAGCCTGGCCCAGGCGCGCCAGTGCCACGGCCGGCGACGCACGATGGACCAGAGGTAGCTCGCGGCGCGGGGGTCGCCGTTGCGCGCCAGTTGAGTGCCGATGATGTAGAGCATCTCGGGTGCGGGCCGTGCACCCGATCGTCCTGTCTGGCGCGTTTCGCGGATCGAGGCGGCGAGGCCCGCGGCCTGTTGCAGGAGCAGTGCGTCCGATTCGCCGCGATCGCGGGCCGCGCGGGACGCAAACGCCAGCCGGCCGAACTCCGCCTGCGTTGCCGCTTGCGTCCCGGAGATGCCGGCGGCGCAGCGGCGGTAGCGGTACAGCGGTTCGGCGACATACGCGAGCTGCGCCCGTTCGGTCATCCGCAGCCACAGGTCGATGTCCTGAGAGAAGTAAAACTCGGGTCGATAGCCGCCGACCGCCTCGTAGAGGGAGCGTCGATACATGGCCGTGCCGTGGGCCGGCAACCCCTGGTGATCGTCAACCAGCAGAGCGGTGGCCTCGGCAGGATTCGCGGGGCGCGTCACCACTTCGAGCGGTTCGTTCTCGGGGCCGACGTACTGGGCCCAGCAGGAGACGATCCCCACATCGGGGTGCGACTCCAGCAGCGCGCGTTGTCGCTCGAAGCGACGGGGGTCGGAGACATCGTCGGCGTCCTGTCGGGCGATGAATGTGCCGCGGGCCTGGACGCAGCCGCGGATCAGCGCCTGCGTCAACCCGGCGTTGGCCTGGTGAATCACGCTGATGCGGCGATCGGAGGCGGCCAGCCGGTCGAGGAGCGACGTGGTGCGGTCGGTCGAGCCGTCGTTGACGAGAATAAGTTCCCAGTCGGTCAGTGTCTGCGCGCGGATGCTCTCGACGGCAGCGGGGACTGATGCCGCGTCGTTGTAGACGCCCATGACGACGGAGATGGAGGGAAGCAAGGAAGCCGAGGTCGGAAGTCGGAGGTCGGAAATCAGGGGCCGTTGGTCGAGAACGACTGCGGCAGGGTGTTTGGGCCGGGGTTGCGGCGGAGGGACTCGATGGAACGGGCGAACCGGCCGGTGGTGACCGGTCCTATCGAGCGTGACAGCCAGCGGAACATGCGGACGCCTTGCGCGCCCCGCCCTGCCCTGCCCGCCGACTGCTGCGCCAGGTTGAGCGCGACGTGCATCTCCTCGATCAGGCCGGCCGCGGCGCAGCGGCGGGCGATGGAGAACGCCCACCGAGCAAAGTGCTGCCGTTCGGGCGCGGAATCGGCCACGCCCGCGGCTTCCGCGCAGCGCCACAGCGCCTGCAACAGCTGCACGCGGTTCCGCAGCCGGACCGGGTCGCGTTCCCAGTCGGCGGCCGACGTTTGCCTCTCGCCCGAGTGGTGGCAGTGTTCGCTGACTTCGGCGTCGCAGCGGACGAGCTGCGTCCCGAGCGCGGCGGCGCGGGCATCGTACTCCCAGTCCTGCGACCAGCGGAGATCGGACCAGGGGCCGACGGCGTCGCAGACGCTGCGGCGGTACAGCGGGGTGTGGGTGCACCACCAGCGGTCGACGAGCAGGCCGGGAAACAGCTGCGTGCGGACTTCGCCGGTCCATTTGAAGGGGGATTTCAGGACGCTTCCGTGTTCGTCGATGAGGCGCGTTGTGCCGTACGCAATGCCGCACTCCGGCCGGCGGCGGAGCGCGGCGACCTGCAGTTCAAACTTGGACGGCAGCAGGCGGTCGTCGCTGTCGAGGTACTGAAGGAACTCGCCGCGCGCCTGGCGGCGGCCGGCCTCGCGCGCAGGACCGGGGCCGGCGTTGTCGATCCGCAGCCAGGAGACGACGCCCGCGTGTTCTCGTGCAAGGGATTCGGCGACGTGCGGGGTGTCGTCGGTCGAACCGTCGTCGACGATGACGATCTCGAGGTGACGCCAGGTTTGCGCAAGCACGCTCTGGACGGCCGCCGCCAAGAGTTGCGGCCGGTTGTAGACCGGGATGACGGTCGAGACGAGTTGTTCGACGATCGGCTTCACGTACTACAGCAATCGTGCAGGAGCATCCACGATGGAGGCGGCAGGAGCAGCAATGGCCGCGGCGCTTGCAGGCTTGCGGCCGATGACGCGCACCGCGGTTCCGGCGACGCGTCCGGCGTAGGCGGCCAGACGCGCTCCGCACATGTACAGCCACGTCGTCAGGAATGCCGTCCGGGGCTGGTCGGCGACGGCGAGCTGCACGGCCGGCACGTTTCGGAAGCCGGGCCGCCAGGGAAACTGTGCGAGCTGGCGGAACAGATCGGCCGTTGTCGGCTGTTCGGGCGCGTGGACGGCGTTCCCGCGGTTGTTCCAGTACGTCCGGGACAGGTACTCGCCGCTGGTGAGATCGCATTGATGCACGACGATCGCACCGGGGGCATACACCGGCGGATGCCCACAGGCCGCGAGCTTGCGGGAGAAGGCGACGTCCGATCCGAACGCGGTCGTGGAGAACGGGCCGTGCCGTTCCAGCAGGTCGCGGCGGATCAGCACGTTGCCGGTCGGCGCACAGTGATGAACGCAGACGTTCTCGCGGATCACCTCGCCGCTGCGGGAGGCGATCAACATGCGGTTGCCGAGCGACTCGAAGGCCATTTTGTATTCGATGTGTCCGGCGACGATGCCGGTGACGTGGCGGGCGTCGGCGGCGACGAGATCTGCGATCCAGCAGGCGGCGGGGACGCAGTCCGCATCGGTGAAGGCGAGGTAGTCGCCGGTCGAGGCGGCGATGGCCGCGTTGCGAGCGACGTAGGCGGAGCGTTCGGTGGCGTACAGCACCCGTGCGCCGAGCGAACGTGCGATGTCGGCCGTGCGGTCCGCCGAGCCGTTGTCGACAACGATGACTTCATAGCGGTCGCGCGGCCACGTCTGCCCCTGCAGTGCGCGGAGGCAGTCGGCGATGACCTGCTCTTCGTTGAGTGCAGGGATGACGACGGTGACAAACGGAGAATCGCTCACGGTTGGGCGGTCGGGGCGTGCTGAGACGGCGAACCTGCCGCCGTGGCTGATGATCCGCGCAGCATCCGTCCAACGCGGTTTCGCAGGGCGCCGACCGCCAGACGTCCGGGAAGCAGTTGCGGCAGGCTCCGCACCGCCGGGAAGACGGAAGGGAACTCGGCGATCGCTTTCCACAATGCGGCCGATGCCTGCCAGGCGGAGCCGCTGGGGTTGTAGCGCATTTCCGTCAGGTAGGCGCCGCATCGCGCCGCCCGCTGCAAACGGCCCGGCGCCGACTGCAGGTCGGAGGATTCGGTGACCATCCGCCAGTAGCTGGAGACGATGTCCTGTGCCCGGCGGTTGCGCTGATCGTCGTGCAGTCGCCGCTGAGCCCACAGACCGGCGGCCTTTCGAGCCGGATACCGGAACGCGAGCCGGAACCAGAATTCGGTGTCGCACACGAAATAGGCGGGATTCCAGCCGTTCAGGTCGGCGAGCACTTCGCTGCGGAAGAAGGCGGACGGCTGCGGCACCCACGTCTGTTTCGAGAGCAGGTTCTCCAGCGTGTACTGGCCGATCCGGCTCTGGAACAATTCCCGTCCCTCGGCATCGACCGTCGCGAAATCGGCGTACACGAGGGCCGGCCGGTCGGGCGCCTGCAGCGCGGCGACCGCCTGTTCCACAGCGCCCGGCAGGTACCAGTCGTCGGAACTCTGAATGCCGATGATTGCGCCGCGGGCACGGGCGAAGCCCTTGTTGACGGCGTCCGCGACCCCCTTGTCCGGTTCCGAGGTCCAGCGCAGTTCCGGCAGGTCGCCGTAGGACTCCAGCACGGAGACGGTGTCATCCTTCGATCCACCGTCGACGACGATTACCTCCAGCGGACGGTACGCCTGCTGGAGGACGGAATCGATCGTCGTGCGGATGAACCGCCCCTGGTTAAAACTGGGGACGATGATCGAGACGAGTGGCCGCTCGGGGAGCGGCGCGAGAGTTTTCAGATTGTGGTTCAATGCCGTATGGCCCATGCAGTCGGTGGAGCATTGCTCCGGCGGCCGTCTCTCCGTGGTGCGGCGCGTGGTGTTGCCCGCCGGCAATGGTAGTGGAGTTGCCGACCGTTGGCGCGGAAATCTGTCGGAATCGGATCGAGGCAGGCGAGACATTCCGGACCAGCGCTGGATTCTGTTGGAAGCTCGTGACGCCATTCAGCAGGCGTTGATGCCGTTTTCGACGAGCCTGATCCAGGTGGTCATCAGCGCGGCGGTTTCGCGAAGGAAGTCGCGCCCGCCGTCGTCCCAGATAAAGCCGCGGAACTGTTCGGCCGCATCGGCCATCTGCGACGCCAGCGAAC
>JAEUIG010000090.1 GCA_016795125.1 Planctomycetaceae bacterium
TCCAGGAGTGCGAAGACGAACACCGCCTGCAGCGGCCCGTCGAGCAGCGAGTAATCGCGCGGGTCAAACGGGACGAGTCTCGCGCCGAAGCTGACGCCGAACAGGTTGAGGAGCGGCGGCGTGGCGCAGAGCAGCACGACCGTCCAGGTGACGCTCTGGGGGAAGCGGGATGACGGGACGGAGCTGACAGCCATAACGATATGCGGGCCTGCAAGGGACCGCACACGGCGGCAGAGGGGAGTCTAGCGAGCGCGGGGACGGTTGTCTCGTGCGGTTCGCAGCGAGCGGAATTGTCCCGATGCGTGCTGGGCCGCGCGACTCATGGCCAGGCAGAGCCTGGCGGTGAGTGCGTTCCCAGGCTGGAGTCTGGGAACGAGGAAGTCCGATCGTCTCCGCTCCCGGAGGGAGCGGACTACAATCCCGCGATCGGTTCGCCGAAGGGCAGGATGGGAACCGGGCGGCCGGCGAAGTCGGTGAACGACTGCGTCCAGTCGATGCCGAGATGGCGATAGACGGTTGCCAGCAGGTCCTGCGGCGTCACCGGGTCGTGCAGCGGGTATTCGCTTTTCGAGTTGGTCGCGCCGATCACCTGGCCCATCCTGAGGCCGCCGCCGGAAACCCAGGCCGTCATGGCTCCGGGCCAGTGATCGCGGCCGACGCCGGGCTGGTCGGAGAAATTGGTCGGCGCGTAGGTCACGCGCGGCGTGCGGCCGAATTCGCCCATGGCGACGACCATCACGTTGCGGTCGAGGCCGCGCTCGAACAAGTCATCGATCAGGGCGCACAAGCCCTGGTCCACCTGCGGCAGCCGTTCGCGCTGGGCATAGTCGAGGTGAAAGGCGCCGGCATGGTCGTCCCAACTGAAGTGCTTGGTCGTGTCGTTGGGGGCCGTGGCGTCGATGTTCACGACAGCGACGCCCGACTCGACCAGCCGGCGCGCGAGGAGGCAACTCTGTCCCCAGCGATGGCGGCCATAACGGTCACGGGTTTCCTGCGACTCATCAGAGAGGCTGAATGCCGCGGCGACTTCCGTACTTGTCAGAATTTCGAACGCCGCCGAGTTGAACTGGTCGACGGCTTCGAGCGAACGCCGCTGGTCGAGAGCGCACTTGAACCGGTCAAACTGGCCGAGGAGGTCCTTGCGGTTGCCGAGCCGACCATTGTCGGTGCCGGAGGCGAGCGTGAGATTCGGCGGCGAGAACTTCTCCGCGGACGGATCGCCCGTCTCAAACGCCTTGTGGGCGACGCCGAGGTAAACCGGGCGCGTCATGAAGGGCGCGCGCTGTGCGCCGACATACTGCGGCATCCCGTTCGCTCCCGAAGATCGGAAGTAACTGGCGACCATGCCGAAGTCGGGATGCTGCGAGATGGCCTGCGACGTGACGTCGGGAGGGTTGGGCGTCTTGCCGGTGAGGACTTCGATGCTGCCGTCGTTATGGGCCGACATCTCGTGATGCAGCGAGCGGATCAGCGAGAAGCGATGCGCCCGTTGTGCCTGAAGCGGCAGGTATTCGCAGATGTCGATGCCCGGGACATTGGTGGAAATCGGGTTGAGCGGGCCGCGATATTCGACGGGGGCGTCCGGCTTCATGTCCCAGGTTTCCAGCTGGGAGGGGCCGCCCCACATCCAGAACATGATGACCGAGGTCGGCGCGGACTGAGTGCCGGCGACTGCGCGGTGCGCGAACAACTCAGGCAGCGTGAGTCCCCCCAGCGCGAGCGTACCCGCGCGAAGAAACTCGCGGCGTCTGATCGGTCCTGGGCAGAAAAGCTGTCGCATTGGTAAAAGTTTTGACACAAAGGCACGAAGCCACAAAGACGCGCAGAGAAGTTCAGATCAAATGTATTTTTCTCTGTGCGTCTTTGTGCCTCAGCGACTTTGTGTCAATTATTCGGGTTTACGTTAGTTCAGCGATCGGCTTTCCAGAAGGGAGGATCGGCACGGGGCGGCCGGAGTAGTCGGTAAAGCTGGCTTCGGGGTTGATGTTCAGGTGACGGTAGATTGTGGCGAGCAGGTCCTGCGGTGTGTAGGGTCGCTCAGTGGGGTATTCGGCCTTGCCGTTCGTCGCGCCGACGACCTGTCCCATGCGGAGGCCGCCGCCGGAGACGAGAGCCGACATGGCCTGCGGCCAGTGATCGCGCCCGACACCGCCGGTATTCCGCGACAGTTTTGGCGTCCGGCCGAACTCACCGACCGCTACCACCATGATCTGCTGCTGCAGGTCCCGCTGCCAGATGTCTTCGATGAGCGCGGAGAGCGCCTGGTCCATATAGGGCAGCCGGACGTCCATGTACGTCCCGAAGTGGCCGGGGCGGCCGGCGTTGCCGATGTGGTCGTCCCAGTTGGTGAACTCCTGGCCGGACTTCGGCGTATCAAAGTAGATATTGATGACGGCCGAACCCGCTTCGGCAAGTCGGCGGGCCATGAGGCAGGACTGGCCCCACAGGTTGCGTCCGTAGCGGTCGCGCAGCGGCGACGGTTCGGCGTCGATCTTGAAGGCGTCGGCGAGCCGCGTACTGGTGAGCAGTTCGAATGCGCGGCTGCGAAACTCGTCCGCGCCATTCAGCTGACCGGTGCGATCGAGGTCGCTGCGGAGCCGGTCGAGACCGGCGAGCAGCGAGCGACGATCGTCACACTTCGAGACCGAATCGGCAGCGAGCGCGAGATACGGAGGGCGGAAGTCGTTGCGCGAGGGATCGCCAAGTTCCATCGCCGCGTGATGCGATCCGAGGTATGTCGGGCGCGTCATGTAGAGCCGCGACGGAATCGCGACATAGGGCGGGATGGCATCGGCGCCGACGCCGCGGACCTTGCTGGCGACCGAGCCATAGTCCGGATGCTCGCTTTTCGAGCCGGACGTGGGATCGAGGACGGTCGGGCGCTTGCCAGTCAGGACGATGATGCCGCCGTCGCTGTGGATGTTGACGTCGTGCGTCAAAGAGCGGACGAGCGAGAACTTGTCGGCAATGCCGGCCTGCAGCGGAAACCTTTCGCAGATGTCGACGCCGGGGACGTTAGTCGCGATCGGCCGGTAGATGCTGCGGTACTCAGTCGGGGCGTCCGGCTTGAGGTCGTAGGTCTCCAGCTGGGACGGTCCGCCATGCAGGTACAGCATGATGACGGACGTGCCGGACGGTCGCGTGCCGGAGGCCGATTGAGCGGCGAGGAGATCTCGGAGCGAGAGGCCGCCGAGAGCCAGAGCGCCGACCTGCAGCAGGCTGCGTCGCGACAGCGGACCTGTGCAGACGCGGTGATTCATGCGGATCGGCCTGGGATCAGTCGGCGGAGTTACGCATCAATGATAGCTGATGAATGTGGAGAGGGAAACCTGGAAGCTCGTGCAACTGATCGGCTGGTTGGCGTCTTAAATCGAATGTATGTACGCCGTGTCGTACTCCATTCCCTTCAAGTATGCCCATTCCTCAATTTCAACGAGAGTTTCCGCCCCCGGTTTGTCTGACGTTGCGTAGCTGTCAAGGGGGCTATAGATGAAATCTATGGCACCATACAACTGTGGTGGGAAAGAGTATCCAGCACCCCACGCGAACTGGATAACAATCCATCCAGAGAGGTATGCCGCAGGCAGCAGTACGATCGCCGCAAGAGCTGACGCGGCCCATTTCACGACCTGGCGTTTGCGACTACTTGCCATACCCGCATGATACCACGGGGACAGGCTGGGTCGTGATCCAGTGCATGTCAGGCACGTCACTGCGCCGACGCACCCGCGAGCGCTAGGGCAAAGCGTCGAGAGCCGAAGCACCGTTCGCCCCCCTCCCCGACCCTCCCCCCGCGAAAGCGCGGGTGGAGGGGGACCGGACGAAAGATGAAAGCGAGACCGGGGGTATCGCTTCGCTCGCCTGCGGCGAGCTCGCTCAACCCCTGGCTACACTCTGCGACCCTTTCAGGGTCGTTTGTTTGCAGAAGTCTGGTCCGAGATGCAGGTTTCTTGTGCTGGCGCACCCAGGTTGTTTCAACCTGTGTCACCCAAAAATGCGCATCAAAGCGAAACAATCGAAGCGGCTACGACGCTGATGCAAGCGCGAGTTCCGGTTTGTCGCTGTCATCCGTCGCTGGCTGATCGGGTTCCGGCGGCTTGGGTGGGAACCAGGTGTCGATCTGCTCAATCGCCTTCGCGACCGATGAGACGACGGCATCCGCGCCGGTTTTCGTGAGTCGTTCGCGGGTGCGGTTGAGTTCCTGCTCGGCGTGCCAGAGGCCTACGAGCAGTCGCGCGTTCGGATACCGGCGGTGCAGGTTGAGGCAGATGCGCCGCGTGCGGAGAGCGCCGCGGCGCGGGGCGACCGTCGAAATGATGATGGCGTTGACTTCGTGTTCGGGGACGTCAGCGACGAGGTCGTCGCCCGCGGGAGGCGCGTACGCGGTGACGGCGCGAAAGCCGCGGCGGGTCAGCATGTGCGTCAACAGCGAAGCGGCGACGAAGTCGGCGGTGTCTTCCGAAGCCAGGCACAATACGCCGGCGTCGCGCGGTGCAGCGGCGACCTTCGACTTGTCGCCTGCGTCGGCCGACGGGTCGAGGTCATCCAGATCGCTAACCAGTTCAGTCACTGACTCGTAGATGTAGTTCTCGCGATCTTCGCTGAGGTGTCCGGCGTCGCGGTCGGACTCCGCGAGGTGCAGCGCCGGCAACAGCACGCCGTCGCCAAGTTCCGCGCGATCGTGCGAATTGAGGTAGTCGCTGACTAGATCCGTGGCGTCATCGTAGTCGCGTGCGAGCAGCCGCTGATAGAACCGCACTTTCAGTTCCAGCGGCGGTTCGTCGGCCAGCAGAATGTTCAGGAAGTAGAACTGCGGCATGTGCCGGGCCATGACCGTGATGCAGACGGTGAGCGGCGTCGCGAGGACGAGGCCGACCGGTCCCCACAGCCAGGTCCAGAAGACGGCGGCCGTGATGATGCCGAGCGTCGAAACGCCGGTGCTGGAGCCATACAGCCACGGTTCCAGGATGTTGTTCGTCACCAGTTCGAGGACGATGAACAGGGCGGCCGTGGCCAACGGGAGCGTCCAGCCTTCGAATACGGCCAGCGACAGCGCGACCGGCGTCACGGAGGCGATGATCGGGCCGACGTAGGGGACGAACCGCAGGAGCATGGCGAGCAGCCCCCACAGCATGAAGTTCGGCAGCCCGATGAAGTACAGCCCGACGGCGACGGCCAGACCATAAGTGCCGTTGATGATGAGTTGCATCAAAAGGTAGCGGCTCACGCGGCGAGCCGCATCGTCGAGCGCCTGCGTCGTCAGGTAGACCCGACTGGTGCCGGCGAGTCGAATCAGGCGGTCGCGCAAATCATCGCGCTGCAACAGCATGAAAATCACGAACACGATCGTCACCGCGAGGCTGCCCACCGAGGACAGCAGCGGTGAGGCGTCGCGCAGCAGCCGGACCGGCATGAACGTGGTGTCGACGATCTGGACGGGGAGCGGACGCGCGGTGAACGCGTGCACGAGGTCGGCGGCGATGTTGCCGTCGCCGCCAGGCGCCTCCTCGACGGCGGCCGTCGACTGCGGCTCTGGCTGTTGCCCGGCTGCCGTCGCTGAGTCCGACGACGGCGCCGGCTCTGCCGAGGCGAGTTTTTCTTCGATGTGTTCGACCGTCTGTGCGACTTCGGTGATCGCGGACTTCCGGGAAGGCCGGAGCGCCTTCAGGCGTTCGACGAGCCTGTCTTCGTAGCTGGAAATGTTGCCGGCGAGGTCCAGCACCTGCCGGGTCACAATCCAGCCAGTAGCTCCCAGGGCGCCGAAAGCGATCGACACGGCCAGGATCACCGAACCCACCCGCCCGAGTCGCCAGCGCTGCAGACGGCGAGCCAGCGGCGCGAGGAGAAAGCTCAGCAGAATGGCCAACGCGAACGGCAGCAGGACTTCGCGTGCGAAGTAACAGATCGCGACGGCGGCGCATGTCAGCAGGAGCGCGGCGACGCTGGGAGTCAGGATCGACTGGCGCGCGTAACGGTCGTTGGCTGGCATGGGGGCGACAGGGAAGCAGGAATCGTGCCAGATGCGACCGCGCCGCGAAAAAGTCGCAGGATTGGCGGATGACGGGCGACATCTGCTCGCGATCAGGCGGAATTCGGACGCCAAACCATGCGAATGGGGGTAATGGCTCCTGTTCCCGGGGAGGAGGCCGCCCGATTCACGGTGACGCGCCGGCGATCTCCGGGATTGCTGACCGGGCATCGCCCCGGGTAGGCTTGTCACAGCGAGGGAAAGCGCGAGGTCTCCGACAATGATTGAGATCGGGAACGCTCGCAGGGAGCAACGCGATGAGCGCGGAGAAGCGGCAGAGTCCTTGGCGCTGGGTGACACGGCTGGGGGCCGTGATCGCTGTCGTTGTCATCCTCACCGTGGTGCTGCAACTGGAACAGCAGCGGCCGGTGGTGGAACTGGAGCGCGAGGGAGCTGCGGTCGTCCAGAACTCCGACGGCAGCGTCCGGACGGTGTCGTTCTGCGTGCCGGAAGCCGGCGATCGACACCTGCAGCTGATTGCCCGGCTGCCGACGGTGACGTCCGTCAACCTCGCGCGCAGCAGCATTACCGCGGCGGGCCTGCGGCAACTGGCGGTCCTGCCGCATCTGCACACGCTGGACCTGAGCGAGACCGACGACCCGGAGCTGTTGCAGGCGGTCGTCGATTTCCCGTCATTACGGACCTTGCAGCTCCGTCGTTGCCATTGGATTAACGACGAGACGCTGGCGCCGCTGGCAAACGTCAAGACACTCGAATGCGTGATGATCGCGGAATCGAGCATTTCCGACGCAAGCCTGGCGATGCTGTCCCAGTCTCCGCAACTGAAGCAGCTTGGAATGGACCGCTGTCCGCACATCACGGATGCCGGACTCGCCATGCTGGCGGAACACTCGCATCTGGAATCGGTGTCAATCAACGATTGCGATGAACTGACCGACGCCGGCGTGCGGACGCTGGCCGGTCTGTCCACGCTGCGGAACCTGTCCGGCTGCGGCATCGCCATGCATCGGCCCGTCCTCCTGGACCTCGCCGACAACTGTCCTTCGGTGGCCCTGACACTGGATCGGTTCGAAATACCAGAGCTGCAGCCGCTGATCGACATGGGCGCTCAGATGAACCTGGACTCGTCGTACCGGGTTGCTTCCGTCGAGATCGACGATCGCTGGCACGCGCCGACCGTCAAGCCGCCCTATTCGATGGCGATGCCCGGCGAGCACGGTGTGCTCGCTGCCGAGCCGGATTCGCGGCCGATCACCATCACCGATGACATGCTGCAGCGACTGTCGCTCGTACCGGAAGTTTCGGTGCTGACACTGCACGACGTTCCGTTGTCCGATGCGGCGCTGTCACCGATCCGGGAACTGCCGAACCTGAGCAAGCTGGTGATCGACAACGTGCCGATTACCGAGGACGCACTGCAGTTGATTGCCGACTGCCGGAGCCTGGAGGCCCTGTGGCTGCGACGAGTGCCAATCAGCGGCGAGGGAGCGGCGGCGCTGCAGCGCCTGCCGAAACTCAGGGAATTGTCGCTGTTGTCCGACTGCCTGACGCAGGCGGGCATCGAAACATTGACGAAGCTTCCCGGCCTGCAGACGCTGGCGATCGGCGATGTCTCGACGGCGTCGATCGTGTCGCCGCTGTGCGGGATGCCGCGACTGGAGCGGCTGGCACTGGTGCGTGCCCGGCTGACGGCGGACGACGTGCAACGTCTCGCGACGGTGGCGCAACTCAAGGAAATGGAGTTGCTCAGCGTCGATCTGCGAGGCGGTACGCTGCTGCAGTTTGAGGAGATGACGAGCCTGCGTTCGCTGTTTCTCGCGCGGTGCGAGTTCGACCGGGCGGCGCTGGAGGAGCTGCGGGACCGGCGTCCCGATCTGATGGTGTACGGGACGTTTGAATCACCTCGCCGGCCGGTGCTCACCCCGATGATGCCGGAACGACGCTGGTTA
The DNA here is from genome assembly GCA_016795125.1 of Planctomycetaceae bacterium. Taxonomy (GTDB): domain Bacteria; phylum Planctomycetota; class Planctomycetia; order Planctomycetales; family Planctomycetaceae; genus JAEUIG01. The sequence goes on from JAEUIG010000090.1 coordinate 7,939, forward strand.
CTCGGTGGGATACCCCTGTTCCTTCCACACGCGCCAACCGCCATCCATTGAGATGACGTCGGCGTAGCCCATTTTCTGCAGGGCATCGGCCGCGAGGGCCGACCGGAACCCGCCGCCGCAATACAGGACGATCGGCGTCTC
>JAEUIG010000102.1 GCA_016795125.1 Planctomycetaceae bacterium
CCTACCCGCACAAATCAACAAAATGAATATTGACTTTAATAAAACTCAGCTTATTGTGGATATTCAACTTCACATTATCGCAATCGGCCTCAGCGCAATTCCATGTCTTTCGGCACCCAGACAGACCGCTGGATCGACCGCCTTCCCGACGAGGACCTGAACTTCATCAAGCGGTTCATACTCGCCTCCGGCTCGCTCAAATCGGTCGCTGCCGAATACCGGATCTCCTACCCGACAGTCCGGCTGCGACTCGACCGGCTGATCGCCAAGATCCAGGTCTTCGACTCCGAACGCATTACCAGCGAATTCGAACGGCAGGTTCGTGCCCTCTACGCCGACGGCCGCATCGATCTCGACACCATGAAACGCCTGCTGGAACTCCATCGCCAGGAAGTCCAGGCCCTCTCCGAGGTACAGCCATGAACCCCCTTCGAAAGACGCACGTCGACGTTCAATGTTTTCTGGTGTCCGCAGCGTTCGCCTGTGGTTTCGCCGTCATCCTCGCAACGGCAGGAGTCGCAGCCGATCCGTTGCCGCTGCCGTTCTTGTTGGACTGGAAGGAGCGCGCCGCGGACGGACTCGTGACGAACGGCGAAGCGGTCGACCTCACGGAACAGCGGCCGTTCGGCCAATTGCACGCGTTGAAGGTTGTCAGCCCAACAAAGCCCGGCGAGGCGGCCGCCAACCCCGTGATCGAACTGACCGCAATTGAGAACCCGCCGATCACAAAGCAGAACTTTGCCCTCAACGGCTGGATTCGGCATTCGGGCGTCGAAGGGACCGGTTACCTCGAAATGTGGACCGTTTTTGCCGACGGCTCGCATTACTTCTCGCGCACGCTGGGGCAGATCGGCCCTATGAAATCCCTCAGCGGCGACTCTGACTGGCGCGAGATCTCGCTTCCGTTCCAGTTGTCCGATGACCCGAACGCGCCAAAGCCCAGCAAACTGATCATCAACCTCGTTCTGCCCGGCGCGGGCGAAGTCACCCTCAGCGACCTGGCAATGACCGAGGCTGACAGCATCACCGCCGCCATTACGCCCGGCGCCTGGTGGTCCGACCGCGCCGCCGGCTGGGTCGGAGGCATCGGCGGCGCACTGCTGGGAGTGATCGGCACCGTCATTGGCGTGCTCGCCGGACTCGGAAATGGCCGTCGCTTGATCATCCCGCTGCTGATCGCCGGGATCGCACTCGGCACAATCCTGCTCGCGACGGGAACCACCGCTCTCACTCTCGGGCAGCCGTACGGCGTATACTATCCCCTGTTGCTCGGCGGCCTGCTATGCACCATCCTGGGGACGGTCGGCATCGTCGTCACGCGGCAGCGTTTCGCGCAGGTCGAACTGCGCCGCATGCAGGCGCTGGATGCGTAAAGCAAGAAGCTCTCAGCAGTCAGCTTTCAGGAAGCGCTCTTCAATACCCGCTTCTCCGATCGGTCACTGCTGAAAGTTGACCGCCTTCACCTCACGTCCGCACGGCCGTCACAAGCGGGCCTTCGACAATCCGCCGCAGCGCGCTGGCGTCGATGTCCCCTTCCAGCACCTGCACGTCGGCCAGCGCCTGCTGATACAGTTTGCGGCCGCACCCCGTCGGATACTCGCCCGAAATGCACGCCTGGCAGAGCGACCCCGACGGTCGCTCGATGCTCCGCGCGATCGCCGACACCGGCAGGTACCGCAGCGAATCCGCTTCGAGGTCAGCGGCCATGGCCGCTTCGATTTCCGGCGTCAGCTCCGTGCCCTTCATGTACTTCGGCGCGAACAGCTCGATCACCGAGGACATGTCGATGCCGTAGAAGCACGGCGCGACGATTGGCGGGCACGCCACGCGCACGTGCACTTCCCGAGCGCCGCCGCGATCACGTAACTGGTGCACCAACGCTTTCATCGTCGTCGAGCGGACGATCGTGTCCTCGACGACGAACACCCGTTTGCCACGCAGCACTTCGGGCAGCGGCGTGTACTTCATCCGCGCTTTGTCGGCGCGGTTCGTGCTCTCGATGAACGTCCGGCCCACATACCGGTTGCGGATCAGGCCTTCCAGGCACGGCACGCCCAGCGCATAGGCCATCGCATCCGCCGCCGCCTTGGCAGTATCGGGCACCGGAATGACGATCGTGTCCTCGTCGATCGGCACCCGCTCCTGCGATGCGAGTTCTTCACCCAGTGCTTTGCGCGTCAGATACACGCTGCGGTCATCCAGCGTGCTGGCGACGTTCGCAAAGTAAATCCATTCGAAGAAGCAGTGCGCACGCCGCGGCGACTCTGCGTACTTCTCGATGCGCACTTCGCACGTATTCATCGGTGCATCACCGCGCGGACTGCCGCTGCCGCTGCCGGCATCATCCACACCGCGATGCCGCTCGATGATGACCGCGTGGCCGGGCTCCAGGCTGACGATGTCCTCCTGGCGGAACCCCAGGTTGTACAGCGCGACGCTTTCGCTGGCCGCGGCGAACAACCCGTCTTTCACGGCATAGCACAGCGGGCGGAATCCCAGCGGATCGCGGCTGACGAACATGTCTCCCAGCGCGTTGAGGAACACGATGTTGTACGCGCCGTCGAGTTCCGCACTCAGCCGCTTGAGCATCTCCAGCAGATCGACGCCGTCCGCCTGCCGCGAAATCTCGCGGCTGATCAGGTGCATCAGGATCTCGGTGTCGGTCTCGCGGGCCAGGTGGAAACCTCCCTGCGAGAGAATCTCCTGCCGCAGCTCACCGTAGTTCGCCAGCTGCCCATTGAACGCAAAGCTGAACCACTTCCGCTTCTCGATGTGGTGCCGTTCGAACGGCTGCGCGTAGCTTTTGTCGTCCTTGCCGCACGTCGCGTAACGGGTGTGGCCGATCGCCGCCAGACCTTCGTAATCGCGCATCAGCACTTCGGCCTGATGCGGATGGTTGAGACTAAAGACTTCCGTGACGGTCCCCACGTCCTTGTGGGTATCAATGAGCTGGTTCCGGCGCGGATTGAACGACGTCATCCCCGCCGCGAGCTGGCCACGGTTCTGGATGTCCAGCAGCAGCCGCGGCATGAACCGCGAGACAGTGTTCGGCCCCTGCTTGGGCACGATCGGCCCCGCCCGATCCCCCCACAACTGATAGATCGCCGCAACGCCGCACTCGTGATGCAATTCGGCCATGAACAGCCAGTCCCCCACACGGACCCCCGGCAATGCTCGCGCAGCGATGCCGGATGAACGTACCCCGACCGCAGTTGTACACGGAAGCGGCGACGGAAGCGAACCGCCGCCAAGAGCCAATCATATCGGACGCCGCCGGCGCTGCACAGCACCCGTTTCGCAATGAACCGCAGGCGACCGCGCAACTCGCGTCCGCGGCCATGCTTGCGATTTCGCGACTACGCCGCCGGGCGCATCCGACCCATGACAGTCTTCCGCGCAATCTGATGCCATTCCAGGCGCGACACCGCCTTGCGCTCCGCCGTAAACGTCACCAGTGTGAGATCGACATCGCGGTTCCGTCCGATCAGCCACTCCAGGCTCAGCCACTTCTCCCAGCCGTCTTCATACTGGGAGACCGTGACCGTTCCGGGAAAGGGAGCGAGGTGCGCCTGCAATGAGGACACCCAGGTATCCAGCGGCAACTCTCCCGCGAGGTGCGGCGCAACAAAGATCGCCCGTCGGCGCGGCGCCAACGACGACAGCAGGTTCGCCGTGGCGATGCTGGCCTCGGGATTCAGCAGGTCGCCGGAGTACACCCGCGAGCCGCGGACGAGAATCGCATCAAAATGATGCGGGGCGAACGGG
>JAEUIG010000114.1 GCA_016795125.1 Planctomycetaceae bacterium
CCGAGCGTGTGACCAACCTCGTGCATCACGACTTCCTTGATTCCCTGATGCACCAGCTCCTCCGGCAGATCACCCGGCTTGCCGACCGTGCCGCGTCCCAGCAGCACGGTCGTCGCGAAGCCCAGGTCATGCTGCATGGAATGACCATAGCCGCACAGCGCCTGCAGGCTCGGACGGCTTCCGGGACTGAGTTCTCCCAGCAGGTCCTCCAGCGGCGACCAGTTCGGCAACAGCTCCTGTGCCGTGGCAACCGTCAGCGTTTCGTACTTCTGCTTCCAGGTATCCAGGAAGCTGGCATCGAACAGGATGTCCGCGTCCAGGATCTGCCCGCTGCGGGGATCGATCCGTGACGGTCCGATGGCGTAACCAACCTCCGACGTAATCCAGCGGAAAAAGTTGTAGTTCACGTCCTCGGGGTCGATGTCGATGCCGTACTTCTTCTCGACGTCCTCTTCCTGCTCCACGCGGATCGCGTTCGAGAAGCCGATCTTTTCGAAGGCCTTGTTCCATTCCAGGATGCCCGCTTCCACGGTCGGCCGCAGGAACACCGGGACGGTCTTCTCCATGTAGAACACGATCGGCTCGACCGGCGGCGACATGGCGATCTTCGCGTCACGCTTCTGCAGGTCCCACCGCGTAATCAGGCGGACGAAATGCTGGTCGTCGTCCTTGTCCGAGAAATCCTTGATGACCGTGAGGAAGTAGCCGATGCGGTCGTCCGCGATGCGCGGCTTGTAACGTCCCAGCGGCGGCAGCGTGCTGATGCTGTAATGCACGCTGACCTGCACGCCCCGCGCATCGGGAACTTTTTCCACCGGCCCCGTTCCGGAGTACACGGCCGCGACCTGCAACTGCACGTTCCCTTTGTGCGCGTTGACCTTCGTCCATGTCGACCGTTCGGTGCTGAACGAAAACCGTCCCATGACCAGCCCGATCTGCTGGTCGTCGCTCATGAAAATCTTGGTCATGTCGACCAGGTCGGCGCCCGACGGCGACTTGGTGATGATCGGCAGCACGTACAGCACGCTGTCGCTGTAGGCCAGTTCCACGGCACTCGCTTCGGGACTGCCTGGCGCCGCGCGGAAGCGGACGTTTCGCCGCAGCACGAAGATCTTTTCGCCCGACTTGCGGAACGTCCAGATGGCGTCGTCTTCAAAGTTCCAGCTCATCCCGCCGATCACCATGCCGCTGCCGATGCCGCGGGCGATCGATGTCAGGATGATGTACTCCTGCTGCAGGTCCCCGGCGTCCAGTTCGACCAGCAGCTGCTGGTCGTTGCTGTACATCACCCACATCTCGTCGCCGCCATGGTCGCGGCGCGTCAGCCCCTTGGTCGCCTGTTCAAACTTGGAAGGTTGAGCCGGCTGGGCCTGCGCCTCCTGCGCCACGGCCTGCGTTCCACTGAGCACGAACCCGGCGACGATGCACGCCAGAATTGATCGAGCCATACTCCCGTCCCCTTTGGATTGGCCGGCGCCGCCGCGTTGAAACGCACGGGCCGACCGACGAACCATCGCTCCCTCGACATCCGGACCGCCGACGATCGCGGGCCGGGGAATCGGATTCATGATAGCGGGGGGCGCGACCGCACAACACGTCACAGTCCGGACCGCGCCCGCTCACCGACGGGCCCCTCCGCCCGAAACGACGGCTGCAACGTTCGTAGCCGCGCGTTGACGAATCGCATCATTGGCGCGCATTTCCGCGCCACACGCGATTCGTCCGCGGCGCCGGCGACCAGACTGTCACTCGCCAGAATTACCGGAATTCGCACAAGCTTTCGCACCTCACGACGAACCTTAGGCGTCGCAACTCCCGCTGGTCAGATGTGCGGGAACATCCTAAAATCCGGTGACGCTGCATCGACGGCGGACCTCCGCCACCTGGGAATCAGGACTGTTGTTCCATGCCCGATCCTCGAATCCGCCTGAAGAACCCGTGGATCGCGGGGGTGCTCGGTTTTCTGGTCCCTGGACTGGGCCATCTCTACCAGGGCCGACTGTTCAAGGCGGTCGTCTACTTCTGCTGCATCCTGGGGCTGTACATCACCGGCATGCAGATGGCCGACTGGAAGGCCGTCTACGTGCACCGGCCGGGAAATGCGCCTGCCAAGGGGAAGCCCCATACGCTGCAGTTCCTGGCACAGGCCGGGGTGGGACTGCCGGCCATCTGTGCGCTGATTCAGAACAAGCGGTATTACAAGCCGGATAACAAGGACGCGACCACCCTGACGGCCCCGCTCACCGGCGAGTTCCGGGGAGAGTGGGAACCGGCCGACGGCAGCGAAGACGTGCCTGTCGAGGGCGTTCTCGAAGTCGCTCCCGCCACGGGACGGTTCGGCAACTCGCTCGCCGGCCGGTTTGTCGGCGTCGACGCCAATGGTCAGTCGGTCGAGTTCGAGCTGGGTGAGCGAATCGAACTGGAAGAGCCGATCAATGCCAGCCGGCGCCGCGACATCCAGGTCGCCGTCGTGCAGACCAACGGAGACTCGTCCCGCGTCATCGGAGAACTCGAAGGCTCAATTCCCCGACAGTTTCAGGACTGGTTCGTGGTTCCGGTGAACACGAAGCAGGAACGTACGCTGCACGAGAAGCTCGGCAAGTTCCACGAACTGGCGATGGTCTTTACCTGGGTCGCAGGTCTGTTGAATATTCTGGCCGTCTGGGATGCCCTCGAAGGACCGGCCTACGGGTATGGCGACGAAGAGGAGGAACCTGCCGGCGAGCCGAGTGTCAGCGGCAGCGCCACCGGCGCCAAATCCGGCCGGACTCCCGCTCAAGCCACCGTGTAAGCCGTTTCAGGCGAGAAAGGAACCGGCATGTTGGCGCTGACCCAGATCGGACTGACGTGGTACCTGCTGCCGCTCGCGGCAGCAATCAGCCTGGTCTACAGCTGCACGCGCTACGAACTGACGAGCCGGATCATCAACCGCGCGGTCCGCCTGTTCCTGCAGGTGCTGTTCTTCATGGGCGTCATCCTCGGCGTGCTGCTCGCGCTCTCATTCCAGCTGTAAGTGTTGGAGTTCAGCCTTCAGGCTGCTTCTTCTGGGTGGCACTCCCAGACCAGCGGGATGGGCGCGGCGTGCGTGCGATCGACTTGCATCGCGAGCCGCCGAGAACGGGCGCCACGCCCTTCGCGTTGCTCAGGGCGTGCCACCCGTCCGCTTTACTAGCCCCCACTCCGGGGATGCATTTGTCCGGGATTTCGCTATCTTCTCCGGCGCACGGCGTGAATCCCCAATCCCAGTTCCAGCTGCCGCTCGCCCATGGCTCTCCGCGTCTACAACACGCTCACGCGTGAAAAAGAGGACTTCCAGACCCTGCAGCCGGGCCGCGTGACGATGTACCTGTGCGGGCCGACCGTCTATAAGCCGGCGCACATCGGCCACATGGTCGGCCCGGTCATCTTCGACACGGTCAAACGCTACCTGTCGTACAGCGGCTACCAGGTTACGTTTGTCATCAACATCACCGATGTCGACGACAAGCTCATCGTCAAGGCGGCCGAACTGGGGACGAGCGTCAAGGAACTCGCCCAGAAAATGACGGCCGATTACTTCGACAACCTCAAGCTGATGGGCGTCGACACAATCGATCATTTCCCCTACGCGACCGACTACATCGGCGAGATGCAGGCGCTGATCCAGCGGCTGATCGACAACGGCACCGCCTACGTCGTCGGCGGCGACGTGTATTTCAGCGTCACCAACGATGCGGATTACGGCAAGCTGAGCCGCCGCTCGATCGAACAGATGCTGGCCGGCACGCGTGTGGAGGCCAACGACCGCAAGCGGCACCCCGCCGACTTCGCCCTCTGGAAAGGAGCCAAGGCCGGTGAACCCGCCTGGGACAGCCCCTGGGGGCAGGGGCGGCCGGGCTGGCATATCGAATGCTCGGCCATGAGTTCCAAGCTGCTCGGCGACTCGATCGACATCCACGGCGGCGGCCTCGACCTGATGTTCCCGCATCACGAGAACGAGCTCGCACAATCAGAATCGTCCAGCGGCAAGACGTTTGTCCGCTACTGGCTGCACAACGGCCTGATGCAGTCGGGTCGCGGCAGCGGGAAGGTCGGCGGGCAGCACGACAAGCGCGGCGACGCGCCGGCGGCGGATTCGACGGCCGACCAGATCGCCGGCAAGCTCGCCGGCTCGGCGGGTGCGGAATCCGTCAAGACGGCGGTGTTCGCCCATCATCCGCCGGAAGTCGTGCGGTTCTTCCTGCTGTCCACGCACTACCGCAGCCCGATCGACTTTTCACTGGAAAACATCGCCGCCACGGCGAAGAGCATGGAGGGCTTCTACCGCTTGTTCGAAACGTGCGAACGGA
>JAEUIG010000140.1 GCA_016795125.1 Planctomycetaceae bacterium
ATGATGTATGTCATTGTGGCCGCAGTCTCGTTCTTTATCGGGCTGTATCTGCCGAGCGTGTGGCTGAGGATTCGCAGCGGCGGGGCGCCTAGTTACATTGACGTTCCCAAGTGCGTGAACGGCAAGATCGTGTTTCGAGTCAATCCGATGCCGGCAGCCGGCTGTGAAGCCGTCAAAGTGTTCTCGTACATCAACGGGATGAACGAAATGATGCACTCTCCACCGGGTGACACGCACTCCCGCCCCCATCCAGGCTTGGTGGCGGTCGATTTCTCCGCGAAAGTGGAGTATCGCCTGTCTCCGGACAACTTCGTTTCCCTGGGCACGTACTCGGTCCCGCCGTGTACGTCGTCCAGCTCTTCGTCGTCCTCGTTGTCCAGTTCTTCGTCGAGTTCGTCCACGTTCTGATGGTGTGATCAGACGTCACACACCTGCACGGCCTGCCTGAGGCCCGCGAGCGGGTCGCGCGTCGGGATGAACTCGTGGCCGACGCAGCCCTGGTATCCGATCTCGAGCAGCTTGCGCATGATCGGCGGATAGTGGATTTCCTGGTTGTCATCGAGTTCGGCGCGGCCGGGATTGCCGGCCGTATGGACGTGGCCGATCACGTCGCGGCACTGTTCGAGGCGGCGGATCACATCGCCGTGCATGACCTGTACATGGTAGATGTCGAACAGCAGCTTCACGCGCGGTGAACCGACGCGACGGACAATATCGGCCACATAGTCGATGTCGTCCCCCTGGTAGCCGGGGTGTCCCTTCATGGGATGCGAACCGTCGCGCGTGTTGAGGTGCTCGAGGCACACGGTCACGCCCTGCCGTTCGGCATGGGCGGCCAGCTTCTTCAGGCCGGCCACGCAATGGTCGGCCCCCTCCGCCAGCGAAATCTCGCCGCTGGCGGGGTCTTCAGCACTTCTCCATTTATAGCCGGTGAACGCGATCACGTTGGGGACGTTCGCGACAGCGCAGTCGTCGATCATCCGCGAAGTGACGGCAATGACCTCCTCGTGATAGGCGGGATTGTTGAGTCCCTTCATGAATGGCGCGCCGGGCATGCCGTTGGGGGCGATGGCGCAGCTCAGGCCGTGTTTCTTCAGCGTGTCCCAGGTCTCGGGTCCGCAGATTTCGACCGATTCAATGCCGAGGCGCGAGGCGTATTCGCAGGTCTGGTCGATGGTCCATCTGTCGCCGCCGGCGTTGAAGCACCAGAAGACGACGGAGTGCCGGATGCGACCCTTGAGCTTCAATTCTTGAGCGGGCACGGGAGTGGTTTCACAATTGAGATTCAATTTCGGCGTCTCGCACCGCGAGACGCTTCTGGTAGCACGCGTGTTTACAGGCACTCGCGGAGCGAGTGCCCTACTTGATCAGCACTTTCGACGCCGGCCGGAGATGGGCCTCATCCAGCTTGTCGACCGACCACAGCAGGCCGCGCGTCACCAGGTCGAGGTAACGTGGGTCGCCGACGGTGACATTGTTGTGGCCGAGCGTGGTCGCGAAGACGCGCGTGTCCCCCTGGTAGCGGTTGGTCCACACGCAGACGGCGTCGGCCATCTCCTGCTGGCCGTCCTTGTTGGTCCACTTCTGCAAGCCGTGGGCGAGGGGCGTGGCCGTCTCATGCAGCTTGCCGGCAAAGTTGTTGTAGAGTTCTTCGTTCTCCGTCTTCCAGTTCGACAGCGGCTTCGTGATGGGGTCTTCGCTGTCGAGGAACGTGATTTCGATCGGCGCCTGCGGACCGTGACGCGTGCTGGCCAGGCCCGTGAACTCGAACCACGGCGTGGCCTGCGGATAGCCCTCCGTCCGGTAGCTGTGAATGCCGCAGTGCAGGACCACCGCGGGGAGGCCGTCCCGATGCGGCTTGAGAATCCGCTGCACTGTGTCGATGTCGGTGACGTCGGACGTGCATTCATCGTGCACCACGACGTCGAACCCCGCAGCCCAGTCGGCGTGCTCGTACCGCGGATTCAGGTGCTTCGTCCCGGTGTCCGGATCGTAGCTGATCTCCCACTGCACGTTGGCCCGGGCGGAGACGCCCTCCGTGAGCAATTTCTGCTGTTCACTGTAATCGTGGCAGCACCCGCCGAGGATCAGCAAGGCCCGAATGGGCGATTCATCGTCTCCGACGGCGGGCGATACGATGCCAATCGCCAGAGTCAAGGCGAGAAACGGGAGCGAACTGCGGCGCAGAGTTCGGGCGAGCACGGCAACTCCTGGAAGAGTAATGGTGGACGCCCCGGATTATGCGGGATTCCGAGAGAGTGTGCGAGCGTCCCCCCTGCCCTGACCTTCGGTATGGGCACGGAGACGGCAATGTCCTGTCAGCGGCGTCGCCCTAATACTCCCACGTCGTCACAACGCCCGACAGAAACCGTGTTCTGTCGTACTGCGAGTTCCGTGATGCAAACCGATCGTAATGGCTAAAGGCCGCCACCGAGATTCCATGATCGAACAGCCGGCGCAATTCCACTCCGGTCCGGATGATGTGCGAATTGCGGGACGGACTCCCCTGGAAGTCCATGTAGTCGCGGTACGCGTACCCGCTGCGCACCTTGAGGTTTAGCGTCGAAGTCAGGGCAAACACCGCCTGCGAATACGTGCTGACGGCGTCGTACCGGAAGTTGTCGCCGCGGGTGTTCACATTCTGAAAGTCGGCGCCGATCCGGAACGACCTCCACATCCAGTCACGGTCCACGATGTCATGAACGACGCCGATGGTGTTGGAGTTGCCGTCCTGCGACGAGACGTCCGGAGCGGCGCCGTCGTTGACCAGGTTGTTGTGGTCGAATGCGTAATAGGCCGTGGTGACGTGTCGCGGCGTCCAGACGGCGCCGGTCGACATCGCCAGCGAGTGCTTGTTGCCGAACGTCTGTCCGTCGAATGAATCGTGGTCGAAGGTGTAAGCGATCCGCGGCTTCAGCGTGACACCGCCTGTATCCCATTTGCCGTCGGCAAAGACGCCGGGCCGATAACTTTGCAGGTCGTACTGCTGGACGTTTCGTTCATTGAGCGTGAAATCGGAATCGAAACTGGGACCGAGACGCAGCCCGCCGACGTCGATCGCCGCATACGCGAACGAAATCGATGCGGCGGCCTGCGCGCTCGCTTTCCTCGACGCGTTGATTTCCCGGCTGGACGGGGCCAGCGACACGTTGCTGTTGTACTGCCCGCTCAGGTCCAGCCGCACGTTCAGGCGATCCGACCATTCACTCTCGTCGGCCCGCTGCCGAGGCAGAATGAGGGGGATCAGGTCGGAACCATCGAAGGACCGAATGTCATAACTGGCGAGTTGGATGCCGTCGGCCGTTTCGAGCTGCTGCAGATGCTCTTCGGCCCCGAGCGCGTATTCCGAATCCGGCGCCAGGTAGATCGCGTTGTTGAACGCTGCCGCCGCGACTTCAGAGCGGCCGAGATGCTCTGCCGCACAACCATAGTCGAAGTAGATCGCGGCGCTCTGGTCGTCCAGCGCGAGTGCGCGCTCCAGCGCCGAGATCGCGCCCTCCCAATCCCCGTCGTCAATGCAGGTGCGGGCGAGCAGCCGCCAGGAGGCTGCGTCCCTGGGATCCGTCTCAACGCGCCGGCGAATGTCGTGCTTGAGCTGATCGGGCGCGGGCGCCGCCGGGACGACCCCATCGAGAATGTCGTCGCCGCATGTGGTTGAGGGCGCCGACAACGCGTTGACGAGCGCGACAATGCCCGCGGCGCGCACGATCAGCGTCCGAATTGTGTCAGGGCTTTCGCGCAGCCTCATGCTGTCGTCCAGCCTCGATTGAGCGGTTTTTCCAATCAATGCCGGAGGGTCTATAGGACGATAGAGTCGATACGACCAATACCACCTCCCCAGACTGCCGCACAGACGGCGTAAGAAAGCTGCCGCAGTCGACCCGGCCTGCCACTTTTGCCAACAGCTGCACGAGCAAAGTGCAGTTGTTGCCGAAGACGCCGCAGCCCGCAGCGGTGCTGTTTGTCGTTCACAGGCCGTATCGGGCCCTTCGGCCGAATCCCAGTCCCCGATCATGAGGATCAACAATGAAGCGTTTTGCACTCAGCGCGATGGTGCTGACCGCCCTGGCCTGCCCGACATTCGGGGACGAAGAGCTTGCCGGAGATATCGCCCCCGCTGAAGCAGAGTCGCTCGTTGCAGAGTTCGCCATCGATGCGGAAGTCGGTTCGGAAGAAGTTTCCGAGGAGGAGCCGACCGACGTTGAACCGGCCGACCTGGGGAAGGACGAAGAGTTCTCCGACGACGACACGATTCGCGTCACCACCGATGTGGAGGATGGATACGTCCTGCGGACATTGACGGACGAGGAAGGCTCCGAGGAAGAAAACCCCCTCATTTACTACACGATGTCGCCGGAAGGCGGCAGTACGACTGACTCTGCCGATGCCTCATTGAGCGTGAATCAGCTGGCGGACGAGCAACGTGCGACGTTGCGCCTGTTCTCCGGACGGGATGCAGCCGGTGAGCGCCGCGGCGCAGCCTCCAGCCTCAAGGAGTTCTTCTCGTCGCGATCGCGGGCCACGGCCGACGTCGAAGCCCGGACATCGGCTCTCAGCACCACCGAGCGCGAAGCGGCCCGGCGGAAAGCGGAAATCGATCAATTGCGTGACGAGGCCTTGCGGACGGGAGATGCTGCGCTGCTGGCCCGGGCGGACGCCATGGCTGCGGCCCAGGTCAAAGGGAGCGTCAAAGCGAGGTCGTTCTTCGGATTAGGCAAGAAGTAGTCAAATCAAACAGGCAACGTCACGGGAAACCCCGCCAATCTGGCGGGGTTTGTTTTTTGGCACTCTCGTCAACACCCTTTGCGCCTTCGGGGTTGCAGCGGGGGCAAGGCCCAATCGGACTGGGCAGCCCGGTGAAGCCTTGAAATTGCTCCTGCCCACAGGCGATCATCGTGGGCGATCGGCCTGTGCGCGACGATGTCACTTCTGCGCCGGAAGTGTTGTGCCCGGGGGATCGTCCACCATCCTTCCGCACCGGCCGCTTCGCCCCCACCGTGAGCGGCAGGCAGGTGTCTCCCCGGTTGCCTGGGGGTTGCGAACGGTCGAGCGAGACTGGAGACAATCCGGTCGTACGGCCCCGCGCTCCCTCGGCTCCGCTGATCTCTCTATTTCACGATCGGTTTCAATCGTCCGATGGCCATTCGCGTCGCGCTGAATCATAAGACTGTCTACAACTACGACCGGCTGGTATCGATTGGACCGCAGATCGTCCGGCTGCGACCCGCGCCCCATTGCCGCACTCCGATCCACAGCTATTCGCTGAAGGTCCGCCCCGAAGAGCACTTCATCAATTGGCAACAGGACCCGCACGGCAATTTTCTGGCGCGGTACGTCTTCGACAAACCGGCGCATGCGTTGAGCATTGAGGTCGAGTTGATCGCCGAAATGACGGTGATCAATCCGTTCGATTTCTTCGTGGAAGAGTCGGCGGACCAGTTCCCGTTTACATACGACCCGTGGCTGGCCAACGAACTGCAGCCGTTTCTGGAGACCAACGATCCCGGACCCCGGTTTGCTGCGTTTCTCGCCGGGATCGACCGCGGTCCTGCCAAGACCGTCGACATGCTGGTCGCTCTCAACCAGAAACTGCAGCAGGACATCAGCTACCTGATCCGGATGGAAACCGGCGTGCAGTCGCCGGAAGAAACCCTGACACATCGATCCGGCTCCTGCCGCGACAGCGCGTGGCTCCTGGTACAGACGCTGCGGCACCTGGGACTGGCGGCGCGGTTCGTGTCCGGCTACCTGATCCAGCTCGCCCCGGACATCAGGCCGCTGGACGGCCCGGCCGGCCCGACCGCCGACTTCACCGATCTGCACGCCTGGACCGAGGTGTACCTGCCCGGAGCCGGCTGGATCGGACTCGATCCGACGTCGGGCCTGTTTGCGGGCGAGGGACACATTCCGCTGGCCTGCACGCCGAATCCAAGTTCGGCGGCGCCCGTCACCGGCAGCATCGGCGAGTGCGAAGTCGAGTTCGCGTTCCACATGGATGTGACGCGCATTCACGAAGATCCGCGCGTCACCAAGCCCTACACCGACGAGCAATGGGAGCAGATCACTCAACTTGGGCAACGGGTCGACGCGACCCTGAATGACGAGGGAGTGCGACTGACGATCGGCGGTGAACCGACGTTCGTCTCCATGGACGACATGGATGGCGCCGAATGGATGACGGCCGCCGTCGGTCCGGACAAGCGGCGGCTGTCGGAGACCCTCATCAAGCGGCTGCGCGAGCAATTTGCGCCGGGTGGCCTGCTGCATTACGGGCAGGGCAAGTGGTATCCCGGCGAATCGCTGCCACGCTGGTCTCTCGGAGTCTATTGGCGAAAGGACGGCGTCCCCATCTGGGAAAATGCGTCGCTGATCGCGGACTTCGACCACGATTACGGCCTGGGACCGGATGCAGCGCGGCGCTTCACGCGGCATCTGGCGCAGGTGCTGGGGGTCAGCGGCGAGTACATCATTCCGGCGTATGAAGACGTGGCGCATTATCTGCTCAAAGAGCAGCGTCTGCCGGTCAACGTCGACCCCGCCGACTCGAAACTGAGTAATCCGGAAGAACGAGCGCGGCTGGCGCGGGTCTTTCAGCGCGGAGTGGGAGAGCCGATCGGCTTTGTGATGCCGCTGAAGCGGCAGATGTGGCAAGGGCGCGCGCCACACGGCCACGTGGAACAGAAGCCGCCGGTGCGGCCGGACAAGCCGCGAAGTCCGGTGGAGAACCCACTGCTCCGGTGGGTCAGTGGACCGTGGCCGATTCGCTCCGAGCGAATGTTCCTGCTGCCGGGGGATTCGCCGCTCGGGCTGCGGCTGCCGCTGGAGTCGCTGCCGTGGGTTGCGCCGGCGCAGTTGCCCAAGTCATATCCCGCCGATCCTCTGGAAGAGCGGCCGCCGTTGCCGATCCCCTCTTACCGCCAGCAGCAGTTTGTCACCGGTGCACCCGAACCGGTCCCGGTCGAACCGGTCGCGACGCCGGCCTCGCGGTCACCGGCGCCGTTCGTCCGCACGGCATTGTGCGTCGAACCGCGCGAAGGACGGCTGCATGTGTTCATGCCGCCGGTCGACATGCTCGAGGATTACCTCGACCTGGTTGCGGCGATTGAACGAACGGCCGAAGACCTGCAGATGCCGATCGTGCTGGAAGGCTACCTGCCGCCGAACGACGCGCGGATTCAGAACATCAAGGTGACCCCTGACCCGGGCGTCATCGAAGTCAACACTCACCCCGTGGACTCTTGGGACGAACTGGTCGACAACACGATTGCGCTCTACGACGTCGCCCGCGAGACCCGGCTGAGCACCGAGAAGTTCGATCTCGACGGCACGCATCGCGGAACGGGCGGCGGCAACCACGTCGTGCTCGGCGGCGCGACCGCGGCGGACAGCCCGTTCCTGCGGCGGCCGGACCTGCTCAAGAGCCTGATCGGATACTGGATCAATCACCCGTCGCTGTCGTACCTGTTCAGCGGCCGGTTCATCGGGCCGACCAGCCAGGCGCCGCGCGTCGATGAAGGCCGCCGCGACGCGCTGTACGAACTGGAACTGGCATTCTCACTGGCGCCGAAACGGGGAGAATCCTCACCCCCCTGGCTCGTCGACCGGCTGTTCCGCAATCTGCTGATCGACCTGACCGGCAATACGCATCGCGCGGAGTTCTGCATCGACAAGCTGTACTCGCCGGACAACAGTTCCGGCCGGTTGGGACTGGTCGAACTGCGCGGCTTCGAGATGCCGCCGCACGCGAAGATGAGCCTCACGCAGCAGCTCCTGATACGGGCGCTCGTCGCACGGTTCTGGCAGCAGCCGTACGAAGAGCCGCTGATCGACTGGGGCACCAGCCTGCACGACCTGTTCCTCCTGCCGCATTTCGCGTGGAAGGACTTCGGCGAAGTGCTGGATGAACTG
>JAEUIG010000157.1 GCA_016795125.1 Planctomycetaceae bacterium
TTTTTCTCAGTGTCCTCCGTGTTCTCCGTGGTGAACTTCCTTCCTTTGCGGAGGTTGGCGCGGCTGACAATGCTCAATGGACGGAGCACGACAATTAATGTGCAAAGCCGCCTCGCCCTCCCGAGCACGACGGCATGCCTCACGCACGATCAGCAATCGACGCGGTATCGCACGAGCTTTTCAGGATCAATTTCGACTCCCAGCCCCGGCCGCGCCGGTACGCGAATGCGACCGCCCACGATCGGGATCCGCTCGGTGATGACGTCGTCTTCGAGGCCGTAGTACGTCGTGTCGTTCGCCAGCGAATAGGCCGCGTTCGCAGCAGCGACGTGCACCATCGCGGCGGTCTTCGGACCGAGATCGTGGCCGCAGTGCATGATGCACGGCAGCCCTTCGGCCTCGCAGATGCGGCCGATGTCGATGCACGGCTGAAGTCCGCCGGCGATGTGCGTGTCCGGCAGCACGAAGTCCGCCGCTCCCTGCTTGATGATCTCCATCACGCTGGCCGGTGTGGTCACGCTTTCATTAAGGCCGATCGGCGTCTTCGTGTGCAGGCGCAGCCAGGCCGCGTCGAAGATCGGCGCCTCGGGCAGCGGCTGCTCGAGATACTCCAGGGCGTACGGCTCCAGCCGGCGCGCCAGCTCCACCGACTGCTCGCGCGTATAACCGCAATTCGGATCGATCCGCAATTTGAGCCGGTCTCCGACTTCGTCGCGGATGCCGCGCACCATTTCCAGGTCTTCGTCCATGTCGGCGCCGGCCTTCGTCTTCAATGTTCCGAAGCCCTGCTCGACGTACCAGGCCGCCAGTTCCCGGGCGCGGCCGTACTCGGCGATCCCCATGCAGGCGGCGACCTCGACTTCCGGCCGCAGCACGCCGCCCATCAGGTCCGACAGCGGCAACCCTGCCGCCTTTCCCCGGATGTCCCACAGTGCCATTTCGACGCCCGATTTCAGACGCGTCTCGAACGGCTGTTTCACGTGAAACAGCGCGATGTTGAGCGGGTCGCACCCAACCAGCCACGCCTGCGCAGCATGCTGCATCTCCCGCGCGCTCACCCCTTCCAGAAAGTTGACATTGTGCTCGCCGCAGCCGGTGAGGCCCTCGTCGGTTTCGACAAGTACGATCGCGCTGCGGGTCGTCGAGCTGCTGCGGATACGCGACCTGTACGGCGCAAGCGGCGCCGTCTGCGGCACCTCGACCACGGTGATCTCAACATTCGTGACGCGCATCGTCGTCGTCTCACTCGTGCAATTCCCAGCCCCCGCTCAAAGCGCAACGGAGTGAGCCATGCTACCCGCCGGCATCGGCCCGGACCATCACGAAGACGCCGCTCGCCTTGCGGCGAGTCAGGCCTCTTTCGGGGGGGGGGATCCACGTCTCAGCAGCGTACTGCATGCCCTGGAGGGGCAGCGGTCTGTCGCCACGGGTGCAGCGATGCGTGACGCAGTCACGCATCGCTCGGCCCGTCGACGACGAGACAGGGTGTTACGATCGCCCTGGCAGGGGCGATGGAGCGTGCAACACGAGCCGGAGTTCGCCTGTCACACGGTCAGGATCGCGTGCGAACGAGACTTGTCGCCGCCTAAAACTCCTGCGTGATGTTTTCGCGGCCGTTGCGCGTGCAGAGCGAGCGGAACAGCGTGGTATCGATGTTCTTCGAGACCGTCTGCGCGTGTCCGTCGGCAAAGGCGAAGATGCACAAGTCCGGATGCTGTCCGCCGAAACCGAAGAAGTGCACTTCCTGGGCGTTCGGGCAGGCGGGATCGCCGGGGCTATTCCAGTACGCATCGAAGTTCGGGTAGTCGTCGCGGGCGCGGGCGCAGCAGGCATACGAGTCCGACCAGAATCCGCCGAACGGCGTTTCACCGAACATGATCGTCTGCCCGGAGCCGTCGGTGATGTCGCTGAAGCTGACGTCGCTGTTCTTGTAGAACACGCCATTGTTCAGTGGGACGCTGGGATTGCCGGTCGCGTCATTCGTCGGCCACCAGCCCATGCAGCCGCGGTAACTCGTATAGCCGAGACCCGAGGGACGGTTTCCCGGAAAGGCGGAACTGGTGGCGCTGGGGCACATATACGAGTCGATCGGCGTCTGGATCCGTTGCCAGTTGTATGGATCGTTCTTGGGAATGTTGAAGTCGATTGCCACCGTTGTCTGATCCATCTGCGGCAGGATCAGGCTGTGCCAGCTCCAGTAAGCCGACAGCGACCAGTCGCGGATCACCACCTGCGGCGGCGGCGCGCCCTGCGGCCGCGGACCGTTGATGTTCACCACCACCGGCGTGTTGAATGTCAGCGGGTAGTCGCACAGCGGCGGATTCGGTTCCAGGTAACCGGACGGGAACGACCGGTGCGAATCGAGGTAATTGTGGCAGGCCAGCTCCAGCTGCTTGAGGTTGTTGATGCACTGCGTGCGCCGCGCCGCTTCCCGCGCCTGCTGCACGGCCGGCAGCAGGATGGCGATCAGCACCGCGATGATCGCGATGACCACCAGCAGCTCGATCAGCGTGAAGCCGCGTGTTCGACGGCGGCCCGAATTCCGCGAAACGACAGCACTGGCGCGTGGCATAAGTGTGGTCCCTGCGATGACAACCTCCGGCTCAGCACGAATGCTAACAGCGATCGACCGGCGCGTGCAAATCGGCTTACGCCCGCAAACCCTGCCGCCGCTGGAAATATCTGACGACAAATCGCGGCGAAACCGCCAGCGGCGATCGTCACTCGCTTGCGGTTTCGCAGTCTCACACGCTCAAGAAAGCACCCTGCGATAATACTCTGCCGCCGCCTGCAACGCCGCGCCAATCTGCGACGGATCCTTCCCGCCGGCTTCCGCCAGATCGGGACGGCCCCCGCCCCCGCCCCCGACCGCTTTCGCCGCGTCGCGGACGCAGTCCCCGGCCTTCGCCCCTTTCGCGATCAGGTCTTTCGTGACGGCCGCCAGCAGCGCGACCTTGCCGTCGATCTCTGCCGCGAGCAGGAGTGCGACGGAGCCCCCCTTCTCCCGAAGCTGGTCGGCATACGATCGGAGCAGATCGCGGTCGGCCGTCGCCACCCTGTGGCAGACGATCTTCGCACTCCCGACCGTCTCAGCCTGCTTCAGGATGCTGTCGATCTCGCCCGCCACCGAGTCGCGGGTATACCCGGCCAGTTCGTGCCGGACCTGCTTGAGTTCATCCTGCAACTGGGCGACGCGCCGCGGCAGTTCCTCGGCCAACGGCACCTTCAGCGACTGCGCCAGTTCCTTGACGAGCGCCTCGGTCTGGCGGACACGCTCCAGGGCGCGGCGGCCGGTGACCGCCACCACCCGGCGGACCCCCTTCGCGACCGGTTCCTCCGATACGATCCGGCACAACCCGACCTGGCCCGTATTCGAGAGGTGCGTGCCGCCGCAGAGCTCGATGCTGAAGTCTCCCATCGTCACCATGCGGACGCGGTCGGGATACT
>JAEUIG010000452.1 GCA_016795125.1 Planctomycetaceae bacterium
CTTCGACGACCCTGCCGTCCGCCAGCTTCTGCCGCTGGCGTTGCTGCGGCCGGTGTTCGAACTGCTGTGCGGGCACTTTTCCGTGCGCGAGCGCTGGGTCCGGTTCGGCGATGTTCACGAGTGGGGCGCCTGGCTTCGACCGGAGCTGATCGAGACGTACGGGCAGCAGCATCCCGAAGCGAGGCTGAACGATCCCGCGTGGCTGGCCGAGGGACCGACGACGTTCATCAACGGGCGCTGGCTGCCCGGCGCGGGACCGCTTGCAGAGATATCGCCGGACGAAGTCGGGTTCATCGGCGACACGATGGCGGCGATCACTGTCGGACCGGATGAGTTGCCCGGCGTCACGACGGCGAGTTTGCTTGGAGAACTGGAAAGGATTGCCGGCCGGCGTCGGCGCGTCGAAGTTGCGGGCACTGTCGCAGAATTTCCGTGGGACCTGGTGTCGCGCAACGCGTCGATGCTGCGGGACGATTTTGCGCGTCGCAAGCGGAACTGCGGCTGTGTGCTGAACGACCCGCACGTCGTGATCCAGGGGGATCCGGCCGACGTCTATATCGACCCGACGGCCGCAATTGACCCGTTCGTGGTGATCGACGCGCGGCACGGTCCGGTCTGGGTCGACGCCGGTGCACGCGTGCTGCCGTTCACCCGCATTGAGGGGCCGGCGCTGATCGGCCGCAACTCGCAGTTGTTCCGGGCGCATATTCGCGAAGGGACGACCATCGGTCCCGTCTGCCGGGTCGGCGGCGAGATCGAAGAGTCGATCCTGCATGCGTACGTCAACAAGTACCATGACGGGTTTTTGGGCCATGCGTACGTCTGCCCGTGGGTCAATCTCGGTGCGCAGACCAGCAACAGCGATCTCAAGAACGATTACTCCGCCGTCCGCGTCCCGCTGACCGGCGAGTCGATCGACACCGGCAGCACGAAGGTCGGATGCTTTATCGGCGACCACACGAAGACCGCCATCGGCAGCCTGCTCAACACAGGCACGTCGATTGGCGCCATGTGCCTCGTCCTGCCGGACGGTGAGCTGCTCCCGAAGCACGTCCCGCCGTTCGCCTGGCACCGGCGCGGCCGGCTGGAAACGCCGGACGACCTGCTGGAGCGGGGCATTGCCGCCGCCAGAATCGCCATGAGCCGCCGCGACTGTGCGCTGACGGATGCCGACGAGCGCCTGCTGCGGCATGCGTTCAGTGCGACTCAGGCGGAACGGGACGGGGCGCTGGTGCGACAGGCGGCCCGCCCAACTTCGAGTGGTCGCTAAACACCACCCGGCGTGAGCAGCTTGTCGATCTCGTTCGACACGATCACGCCGTAGTTCACCGCGCCCAGCCACCCGGACATGATGATGCCGACGCTGCCGGCATGGAACAGGCCTCGAATCTGCTCCGGGAGCTTCTGTGAGACGCGGAGACCTTCGAACTTCGTCCCGAACGACGCGCCCTGCGCATGCTGCGTGTAATGCAGGAACGTCCGCGGGGTGGAGGCTTCCAGCCAGTCGGTCTTCTCGCGAATCCCCGGCACGTACTTTTCGAGGCAGTCGAGCGTCGTTTCGCAGAGCTGCTGCTTGTCGCGCTGGTACTGTTCTTCGGGCAGTTCGGCCCAATCACGGAAGTTGGCGTTGGTCGACGACACCACCAGCCACCGGTCCGAACCCGGCCGCGTCTCGGGATAGTAAAAGGAGAAGGTGCGGCTGGAGACCTGCTTGCTGAGCATGGCGTCGATGTCGAACCCGCTGTGCTCCGAGTGGAACAGGAGGTCGCCGCAGTCGTCAAAGCCGACGCCCGGTTTCAGTCCGATGTAAACCTGGCAGCTGGAGTTGTTGAGCCGGACCGCGCGGGCGTCGTCCAGGTAGTCCCGGTCGAAATGCTCTGCGCCGACCAGCTTGAGCACAGTTGTCTTGATGTTGGCGTTCGACAGGACGGCGCCGCAGCGGATCAGCCGGCCGTTCACTCGCACTCCCTCCACGCGCCGGTCGTGCGAGACCTCGATCCGCTCCACCTGCGAGCGGATGCGGATGTCGACGCCGTTGCGCTCCAGCTCCTCGCGCATCTGCGAGATGAGCCGGTCGGTCCCTCCCTGGAAGGTGAACACACCCTTGCTCATGAAGTTGGAGAACACGATGCCGTAGGTGATCGCCGGGTCTTCCAGCGTCGAGCCGTTGGCGTAGGTGATCGGCTCCATCAGCAGGCGGACGACGTCGCTGCGGCCGGGGAAGAACCGATCGAACAGTTCGCGGGTGGTGGTCGACTGGTCGTCGTAGAAGTTCATCTTGCGGGCGGCGTCGAAGAACTCGTCGACGGTCGCCTGCGGGACCTGGAACTTCTGGGTGATGATCCGCGTAAAGTCGTCGCGGTCGAAGGAGGTCCGCAGCGAGAACTGCGGATTCTCAAAGCGGATGCCTTTCAGCTGGACGATGGAATCGGCGATCTCGCGCGTCCAGTATTTGCGGCAGGACTTGATCATCCCGACCGGAAAGCCGTGCAGCGAGATGTCGAAGATGTGCCCGCCGCGGCGCTTGAACCACGTCGCCATGCCGCCGAGCTGGTAATGGTGCTCCAGCAGCAGCACCGAGTAACCCGCCTTGGCGAGGACATTGGCGCCGGTCAGTCCGGCCAGCCCGCTGCCGATGACGATGACGTCATACCGGTCGCGGCAGTCTTTGAGGAAATCCTTCGGCATGCGGTCGTTCGGTCGGCAGGGAGGGCGCAAATGCGACCCGGTATGATAGCGAGCCTGCCCCAAGTGACCAGTGGCCGGGACGTGCGGCTTTTCGGAGTCTTTCAGTCGGGTGGCCCGGACGCCCTTGCGTCCGGGCGGCGCAGCCGCAAGAGGCCGTTCGGCAGCCGGTCGATCGACTCCCTGCCTGTGCTGCTCAGGGAGTCGAGGCCGTGGGAGCGCCTCGCCTCCGGGATAATCCCCCGAAGCCCGTGTGCCGCTGCTGCTCCTGCCGCAGCGTGTCGCGGCATTCTCCCCGGCCGAGTTTGGCCGCCGCGTTTCGCAGGCACCAGTTGCGGATAAAGTACAGCAGGCCGCCATAGAGCACGCAATTGACCAACACGGCCTCATAGGGCGTCCGGTAGAACATCTCCAGGTCAGAGAATTCGGAGAACGCCACAATTGAGATGGGACTGAGCAGCAGCAGGAAATTCGCTGGACTGTCCCCGAATCGGAACCACCGCAGTTCCTCGTGCACGATGACGCCCAGCAGGAACGGGACGATGCACCAGGTCGTCACCAGTGCCAGCGCGCTGAAGATGGCGCGCGTCTGCGAACGGATCACCAGTCCGATGGCGAAGCCGATCCAGGCCAGCAGCGGCAGGTAGATCGCGATCGAGGACACCGCGGCCAGGACATACAGCACGGGGGATTCATCTCCCTCGAATTCAATCTGCTGATAAGCCGTCGTGACGCCGCCGATGGAAATCCGGAAGTACGTCTGAAACAGCACGATTGTCAGCAGCGGGCACGCGAGCACCAGCATCAACCGCCGTACCCCGCGAAACTTCTGCCGCACGATTTCCGCAGAACGGATCGGCGTCGCCAGCAGGACGTCGAGCGTTTCGTGCGAGCGCTCTCCGGAAATCAACGTCGCCGATTTCACGGTGATCAAGAGGGCCGCCATGATCCACGCCACGAAGAGCACGGCCGACACCGCTTCGCTCGCCCCGCTGTAAAAGTTCGGCGAGCCGAGTACGACGACCGAACAGCACAGGATCAGCACCGGGATCTCGGTCGCCACCCAGAAGCGGATGAGGTAGCGGAGCATGCCCAGCGACTTCTTCCGCGTTTCCCGCCACGCGATCGGGTCGTCGTCGGGCAGGACCACGGCTTCATTGAACAGCACGACCCCCTTGGTCACGCGATTGTTGTTCAGGCGATGAAAGGACGTGTCCAGCACCTTGAAGACATTGAGGAGCATGTTCCGCGACGGCGCGAACGCCCGCCGGACAACAAACACCCGCGCCATCACGAACAGTCCGATTACCGACAGCATCGACGGTACGCTGTGCGGGATCGCCCACCAGCCAGGGCCGACTCTGTAGCGGTCGATCAACATGGCCGGCGGGATGAGCGCGGCGGTGAACTGCCGGTGGTGGATCTCGAAGCTCGGCGACGCTCCGGCGAACGGCCAGACTGCCCTGGCGAAAAGATTGACGTATGCGACGTACAACTGCGTCGCCGCTTCATTCAGCGCGCTGAAGATGTCCGACACGCCCGTGAGGATGGGCCAGCCGAAGTAAAACAGAAAGCCGCAAACGTAGGTCCCGACGAAGGCCTGCACCGTCGTGCGGAACCACGCCGAACAGGCGAGTCCCATCGTCCCCACCTGCACCGCCGTGAGAAACAGCGCCCAGATCGAAATCCAGAACTGACCCTGGGAAACTCCTCCCATCGCGTAGGAAACTCCCAGCAGCGGCAGCGACAGCAGCAGAAACGACAGCATCGGGACGAGCCGGCTCAACAGCTTTTCCAGCAGGATGGTCGTCGGGCTGAGACGTGTGAGCAGCAGCAGTCCGAACGTGTTCCGCTCCTTCTCTCCCGCAATCACGCTGCAGGTGATTGCCGGCATGAACATGAAAATGCCGAAGAACTGGAGGGCGACGACGTTGTCGAATACTTCCCGGCCGCGTCCGAGGATGTCGAGCGGGCTCGTGTAATGCTGGTACGTCGTGATGTAGAAGATGAAGAGCGCAGACAGGAACAGCAGCGCCGCGTACAGCGTGCGGATGACATACGTCCGCCGCCGCGCGGACTGCTCCAGCAGTTCCTTCGTGAGCAGCGGCAGGCTGAGGGTGTGCAAGGGAGGATTCAGGATTCGGGATTCAGGATTCAGGGGAAGACTGGCGGGATTCCAGCGATCGAATCAGCCCGGCCAGCATCCGGCGGGTTTCTTCGACGAGGGCAAGCGGCTTCTGGCCGCCCTCGGGCGTCGCGTACTTCAGCCGTTGTGCAATTTCAATGTGGGTCTCAAGCTCCGAAAGCGAACCGTAGGAGATCGAAAGGTGATGCAGGAAAGCTCCTGTGGATTTCCGGCCATGTCCCTCTGCGATGTTTGCAGGTACGGAGACAGCAGCGCGTTGCAATTGCGAGGTCAGGCCATACATCTCGGTCTTCGGAAACTGACTCGTCAGTCGATAGCACTCCTCAACCAGCTCCATCGCTCGTTGCCACACAAGCAGATCGCGATGACTCCGTATCGACTCGCTCATTTCCGTCCCCTGAATCCTGAATCCAGAATCCTGAATCACGAATCCTGAATCCTGAATCCTGAATCCTCCGCAACGCGGTCACGCCGTGACCCCTTCGGTCAGCTTCATGAACGCGGTTTCCATGTCCATCGCTTCGGGCTGGAACATGCGGATGCGTCCCCCGCGCTGGACGATCTCCGCGTGCAGGTCTTCGATCGCCAGCTCGTCTTCGCGGATCTTGATCGCGATCCGGTCGGTCTGCACGTCGAGCGAGTCGACGCCGGGAATCGCGCGAATCTGATCGACGAGTCCATTGGATGTACCGGACAGCTGCACGTGCACGACGCGCCGCAGCGCCAGTTGCCGGAAGATGTCCTCCAGAGAGCCTTCGGCGACGATCTTGCCCGCCTCGATGATGCCGATCCGCGTGCACAGCTGCGCCAGCTCGTGCAGGATGTGGCTGGAAATCAGGATCGTCTTGCCCATCTCGCGAAGCGCCTTCAGCAGCTCGCGGACTTCGATCCGCGCCCGTGGGTCGAGTCCGGAGGCCGGCTCGTCCAGCAGCAGGAGGTCCGGATCGTGCAGCAGCACGCGGGCCAGCGCGAGCCTCTGCTTCATGCCGCGCGAGAGAGAATCGACCTGGAAATCGATCTTGTGAGTCAGGTCGGTGAGCTGCAAGACGTCGTCGACGATCGGTCCCCGCCGTTCGCGGGGAATGCGATACGCGGCCGCGAAGAAGTGCAGGTACTCGCGGGCCGTCAGGTCTTCGTACACGCCGAAGAAGTCCGGCATGTAGCCCATCATTTCGCGGATGCGGTCGGGATTCTCGTCAACCGGGACCCCATTGATCGCCACGTTCCCTTCAAACTTCGTCTGCAGTGTGGCGAGGACACGAATCGTGGACGACTTGCCCGCGCCGTTGGGGCCGATGAACCCGAACACTTCCCCACGCGGGATGTTGAATGAAATCCCTTTGACAGCCGTGAACTTGCCGTAGCGGACCCACAGGTTGCGGACCGAGACCACGTCCGGCGTCGCTGGTACGGCGGGCGCGGTGGCGGGGGCTTCGACAGGTGCGGTCGCGATCGCTTCAGTATTCAACGACATACAGGCGCCGATAGATCAGCAGCTCGTTGCCCTGAGGCACCATCACCACGAGCAGCCATTGTTTGGGATTGGAATTGTCCAGCAGCATCAGGTCTTCAAAGCGGTCGCCGCCTGTCGGCGCGGATTCCGACACGACTCCCAGGAATCCCGGCTGATTCGACGTCGACAGCAGCCGCAGGTACGAGTCCGGCTGATTGATCCATTGCTGCCCATACCGGGTATTCACCAGCACCTGCTGATTTTCCGAGTTTTGAACGAGAGTCGCATCCCCGATCAACGGGTGCGACTCGCCGAGGTGAAACACCCCGGCCGTGACATTCCCACTGATTCCGCTGCGCAGCTGTTCCACGATCGGCACGTCGAAGGCGGACTGAATCCGGCTGCGCAGCTGCTGTCGGCCTTCGTCTGACTTGAAGTCCGGAATCTCGTCCCAGTCGAAGGGCGGCAGGTCCGACGGCTGTTCCAGCGGAATCGTCAGCATGCGATTGAGCTGTGGAGTCCACTGTGGGATGAGCTGTTCGATGTTCGACTGTGTCGGCATGCGACCGGCGTAGAGCGCCGCCCCTGCCCGCCGCACCGGCATGTTCTGCATCCCGTAGGGATCGTAGTAATTCGTAAACTGCGCGAAATCCTGATACAGCAGCGGCATAAACAGGCCGCGCCCGACGTCGGTCGACATCAGCTGGGTGGTACTGGGGAACAGCAGTTCCAGGCGGTTTTCGCGGGCCACCACTCCCCCCGGCGCGATGTCCCGGACGACGGCCGAGCGGCGATTCGTGGTGGTGCTCATCGAGCTGTTCGACAGGCCGATGCTGAACGCCGTGAACAGCAGCGTGACGGCAGGGAACGTGCACCACGTCCACTTGCGCATCCCCAGTCGTCCGAGCACGTAGTAGTCCAACGGTCCGATGGCGATCAGGTACCCCAGCAGGAGCAGGCCCATTGTGCTCAGCGGCACGAGACGGATGCCGTCCGGCAGCAGCCGCTGGATCAGGCCGGTCAGGCCAATCGTCGGCAGCGGCTGGAACTCCGAAGCCAACGCTTCCTGGGCCTGGTCGAGCTGGCCGTAGGTCGTTTGTCCGAGTTGCGGCGAGTTTTTGGCGATCTCCAGCGTGAGCTGATGATTCCACGTGCCGTTAGCGACGACATGCGGCAGATGCTCGTACCGGACCCGCCATAAAAAGGCGGCCGTGCGCGGCCAGTGCGGCGCCTGAGGGTGAGCCTGGTCCGGTCCGACTGTGACCACCACGCGTCCCAGTCCGCAGGACCGATGGAGCACGTTCTCCTCGGACTCGTCCAATTCATGGATCAGGCGTCCCTGCGAATCGCGCAGAAATGCCGGCGCTCCTTCGGCCGACCCTGCCAGCAGGTTGAGCCAGTCCACCTGCTCGAGCTTGAATTCTGCGTCGTTCAGCACCACGCACACCCCGCCGCCGGCGCGGACCCAGGCCAGGAGCGCCTCGAGTTGCGGAGGCTGCAGTTCGGCAAGTCCTTCCGCTGGCAGCAGGACGATGTCGCATGCGCAGTACCGCAGGGGATCCTGCGGCGCGTCGTCCACGTGCCAGTCGACCATCTTCGTCAGGATTCCGTCGGTCCCCACCTCGGGCGGCGCCAGGCGCTCCAGCCGCAACGCGTCGACGATGTCGTTCTCGGCCCGCTTGCTGATCAGCGAACCCGGGGACAGGATTGCCGCGACCAGTTCCCGCTTCTGATCGCTGGGCACAATCACCGTCAAATCGGAGTGGTCGTAGCGGCGTCCTGAGCCGGCGGCGATCAGCGTCGGCGACAGGCTGATCGAGTTGTCGAGGGTCCCGACGCGAAACCCCGGCAGCATGATTTCCTGAGGCTGTTCGCCCGCGGTCAGATACAGCTTGTCGAGATAGAACGTCCCCAGCCCTTCGCCGGCCGAATTCCGCGCCTCCAGCTGCAACGCTCCCTGGAACACCCCCGATCCAGACCAGTTGAACGTCATCTGCAGGCGGACGGGGCCACCTGTCCGGGAAACATTCGCCGGATACTCGACCTCGATCTGCAACGGCAGCCGGGACTGCGCTTGCACCGGGATCGAGCAGCTGACGAAGGCCACTGCCACCAGCGCGGGGATCAAGGTCGTCCCGGCGGCCCGCTTCACGGGACTGTCCGTGCGAGTCGAACTCATGCAGGCATCCCCGACGGACGCTTCTGGAAGTACCACCATTCGAGCAGCAGAATGCCAAACGCCATTGCGGCCAACGTGCTCCAGAGCGGCTTGTCCGTCTTGACGCGTTCGCTCTCCGCGCCGACTTTGACCTCGCGGAACTGAATCTCGTTGACGCCTTTCAGCGAAGTCTCCGTGGAATTGATGAGGCTGACGCCAAACTGCTGAATGAGCTCTCCTCCCTGGCGGACCTCGTACTCGCCGACGGTCTGGGCCGGCACATTGTCGAGCACGCCTTCGTCGTTGGACACCAGCGACATCGCGGGCCCGGGACCGACCACCTGGTAAGCGGTCTTGGGATCCACCGACAGCGGCGGCAGCGCGCCGGTTGCCAACGCCCGCAATTCCGACAACGACGCCTGTTGCAGCGCTTCAGTGATCAGGTTCTGGATCATGATCGGGAAGCCGACGCGGTAGGGCAGGGTGGACCGGTCGGTGTGAAACAGCAGCGAGTACAGCAGCTTCGGCCCGTCCCGCTTGCGCAGGATCAGCGGAGATTCGTTGCCGAACGCCAGGATCTCATAGCCGAGCTCTTCGAAGTCTCCGTCCTCAATGCCGGTCGCGCGCTTCGGCAAATCGGTAATCACCACTTCGCGCAACTGGACGTGCTGGAGCAGCGACGCTTCCCGCTTCCAGTCGACGACTTCGGCCAGCCCCGTCTCGATGGTGATCAGCGGCTTGACCTCGGGTGGCACGGCGCCGACGAGCAGGCTCGTGGCCGCCTCCTTGCTCAAGTCATCAGCCGTATCGGAGATGAGCAGGTCGTAGCTGACGTGATCCGACTTTCCTTCGGCGTTCGGCTCCATGAGGATGCCCGGCATTTGCGACAGCGCGTGCCGGTACATGGCGAGGCTCGGGGCACAGTAGACAACCAGGTCGCGCCCCACCGGAAGATCGAGAAACGCGCGGTTGTCCGACTTGAGTGCATCGTGACCGTCCGCCGTGAGCCGCGCTTCGATGTGCGCCGGCTGGCTGGCATCGACGCGAAACACCAGCCGCTGTGATGCTCCCGCCTCCAGCGACAGCGGCTCGGCTTCGCGCAGCGGCGCTCCGTTGACCAACAGCTCGAGTTGCCCCGAAGCCGATTCCGCCACGCCCGCTTCCACGCGGACGAACACATCCCATTCGTCGACCGAGGCCCGCCGTGCATTGAGCGCGGTCACGCCCAGGTTGCGTCCGGCCGTCGGCAGCACGAAGAAATCCAGAGCATACGACAGGTCAAAATCGACTGAGGCGACCTCATCGCCGGTGGGCAGCTTCCGCGTCGGCAGATTGCCGTCCGAATACAGCCGCACCTGGTCGATCTTGAACGTCCGGGTCATCGCCTGCGCCAGTTGCAGGCCGTCTTCGAAGCGACTGGGGACGTCGGACGTCTCGATGCCATTGAGGGCACTCAGCAGCAGCGGCTTGTTGTCGGTGAACTCGGTGAGCCGCCGCGCCGTCGAGCCGACGGTGACCAGCGTGAGCTGCTGGCCGGGCAGCAGCCCTTCGATGATCTCGCGGACCTGCTCCTTGGCCAGGTCGAGGCGCGACTGGCCGGCCTCATCAACCGCCGCCATGCTGGCCGACGTGTCGATCATGATCGGCAGGTACTGCGAGTTCTCGGCATCCCCTTTAAGGAACGGCTGCATCGCCGCCAGTGCGATCAGCGACAGCAGCAGGATCTGCAGCAGCAGCAGCAGGTTCCGCTTGAACTTCTGGAACGGCGAATTGACGCGCTGATCGCTGATGACCTGCTGCCAGAGCGCGAGCGAGGCGATCTGCAGCTGCGGCCGCCTCAGCTTCAGAAAGTAGAAGATGATCAGCGGAATCAGCAGCAGGAACAACCACGCCCCCGTCGCCGCCGTCGAGAATCCAGGAAACCAGGACATGCGTGAGTTGTCTGTTTGAAGAATGGAACGCGGATGACCCCGGATGCATCGGATTCAGGCGGATCAGCTCTCTGGCGACTGCGCATCGCCGTGGAGGTACACCTTTCGACGGAATTCAGGTTTGGGACCAAAATTCAGCAGCAGGCCCACTTCGTATCGAGTCGCTCTCAGGTAATTCAGGAGTTGCGCCTCGTGTGCTTTACAGATGGCGTCAGCGGCCTTGACCTCGACGACGACGGTGCGGGCAACCACGAGATCAGCAAAGTACTCACCGACAATGACCCCATCAAAGATCACGCTCGTGGGAAACGGTGTCTCCACTTCCAGTCCTCGTTGCCGTAACGCGTGTGCCAGCGAGTTCTCGTAAACCTTCTCTAAGAATCCTTCGCCCAACGTGTTGTAGACATGATAAAACGCCTGCAGAATCTGCCCGGTAAGCTCGTGATGCAAGAGTTTGGATCCGTTTTCGCTTGATCCGTGCTTATCCGCGTCATCCGGGGCAATCCGCGTTCTATTCTTCACCGGATCCATCCCTTCCTCAGCAGGGTGTCGAACAGGACCTGCTTGATGGGCTGTTCGCTGCTGACGGACACGAATCGTCCGCTGCGCTTGCGGCATTCGGCCGACAGGTGATTCTCCAGGGCCAGCCGGTGTTCGTGATACAGGCCCAGCAACTCGCCGACCGATGACACGTCGAGCGTCTCGTGGGTTTCTGAGTCGACAAACCGCAGGTCGCCCGTCAGTTCGGGGTCGAGTTCCGTCGGGCCGAGGATCTGCAGGCCGCAGATTTCGAGACCGGCGTTGAACAGGACGTTGAACGACCGCGTCAGGTCTCCGAGGGTGAGGAAGTCCGAAAGCACCACGGCCACGCCTTTGCCGCGATGCCGCTTGAGCACTTCCTCGATGGCCCGTTCGACGGGG
>JAEUIG010000254.1 GCA_016795125.1 Planctomycetaceae bacterium
CGCCGCGTTCATTGTCGAGCCCGTACAGGGCGAGGCAGGCGAGTACGTGCCGCCCCCGGGTTACCTCAAGGCGGCCGAAGAAATCTGCCGGGCGACAGGAACGCTGATGATTGTGGATGAGCTTAAGACTGGCTTCGGCCGGACCGGGGCGCTGTTCGCCTGCGAGCATGAAGGCGTGTCGCCGGACGTGCTGACGATTGCCAAATCGCTCGGCGGTGGAATGATGCCGATCGGCGCCATGATCGCCCGCCGCGATGTCTGGGACCGTGCGTACGGAACCGTGCAGACCTGCCTGATGCACACCAGCACGTTCGCTGGCGGCAGCCTGCCGTGCGCGGCCGCGCTGGCGGCAGTACGGGCGATTGTCCGGGATGACCTGCCGGGCCGCGCCGCCGAACTCGGCAACCGTCTGATGGCAGGTCTGCAGAACCTGACGACGCGGTACAAGTGCGTGACGGAGGTGCGCGGCAAAGGCCTGATGATCGGCATCGAGTTCCAGCGCTGGCCGCAGACGGCGGTCAATCACTGGAAGTCGCTCGATGAAACCGGCCTGTCGCAGTACATGATCCGCGGCTACGACGGCATGGTCGCCGCACTGCACACGCTGCAGGCGATGTACATTCTCATGCACCGCTTCGGCATTTACTCGCAGAGCACGCGGTCGAATCCGCAGGTACTCCGCATCCAGCCCCCGCTGGTGATTTCCGAGGCGGAAATTGACCGGTTCATCGACGCCCTCGGCCAGACATGCCGCGAGGTCGACCATATCTGCGGCGCCCTGACCGGCGGCGTGAGCAAGTCGTCGCTGGGCAAGCACGACGCGCGGAACGAGGCTGAAACCGAAGCGGCGGCCGCCGCGAGGTAAGTTGCGAAACCGCAAGCGAAAAAAGCCCACGGACTGCGGTCCGTGGGCTTTTTGCTTTCCTATGCGTGCGGTTCGGTCATGGAGAATGGGTCGAGCGCTGCATCCAGCACGTCCTTGGGGAGGATCTGCTGATCGGTGCACAGCTCGCGGATCGTCTTGCCGGTTTTGAAGGCCTCCTTGGCAAGCTGGGCCGCCTTCTCGTAGCCGATATGCGGGTTGAGGCTGGTGACCATCGACAGACTCTTCTCGACCGAAGCCGTGCAGGTTTCCTCGTTCGCTTCGAGACCGGCGACGCAGAAGTCGACGAACGCCTGCACACCTGAGGCGAGCAGCGACACGCTTTCCAGCGAGGTCTGGCCCATCACCGGCATCATGATGTTGAGCTGGAAGTTGCCGCCGGCGGCGCCGGCCATCTCGATGCAGCCGTCGTTGCCGCAGACGCGCGTCGCGACCTGCATCAGGCTTTCGCACATCACCGGGTTCACCTTGCCCGGCATGATCGAGCTTCCCGGCTGCAGGTCGGGAATCATGATCTCGTAGAATCCGCACCGCGGGCCCGATCCGAGCCAGCGGATGTTGTTCGCCACGTTGAACAGCGTGACGGCGATCGCCCGCAGCTGGCCGTGGCATTCCACAAGCGCGTCACGCTGGCCGTTGGCTTCAAAATGGTCGGCCGCTTCCACAAATCCGAGACCGGTCTCCTGCGCGAGGGCCGCGGCAACGCGGCGGCCGAACTCCGGATGCGTATTGATCCCCGAACCGACGGCCGTTCCCCCGGCGGGCAGTTCGAGCACGGCGTCCCGGGCGCGGCCGGCCCGCTGCACCGACAGCTCAAGCTGCCGTGCAAAACCGCCAAACTCCTGCCCGAGCCGCAGCGGGGTGGCGTCCGCCAGGTGCGTGCGGCCAATCTTGATGATCTTGTCCCACGCCTGGGCCTTCTCCCCGAGTACGTCGGCAAAGTTCTGGAGCGCCGGAATCAGCTTCGTGTGGATCGACCCGGCGACGGCGACGTGGATCGCAGTGGGGAAGATGTCGTTGGTGCTCTGCCCCATGTTGACGTGGTCGTTGGCATGGACGACCTTCTGGGAGGCAAAGCGGTCGCCCCCGAGAATCTCGATCGCTCGATTGGCGATGACCTCGTTGGCGTTCATGTTGCTCGACGTGCCGGAGCCGGTCTGGAACACGTCGATGGGAAACTCGCCGTCGTGCTTGCCGGCGGCGACTTCCCGCGCCGCCTGCAACATCGCTTTGACCTGCTCTTCGTTGAGCCGGTTCTTACCGGTGGAGGTCAGTTTCCCGAGGTCGTGGTTAGCCCGGCCGCAGGCGAGCTTGACCAGGCCGAGTGCATGGATCAGGTCGCCATGCAGCGGCCAGCCTGAGACTGGAAAATTCTCAACGGCACGCTGGGTCTGAGCGCCGTAGTAGGCCTTGGCGGGAACATGGACGTCCCCCATCGAGTCGCGTTCGGTCCGAAATTCGCTCATGGTCTATCGTTGCGTAAACAGGTGTTGCGAGGTGTTCGCTTGGCTTCGGTCCGGATGATAGCCGCAAACGTGCACGAACGGGATGCAAGGGCCGCAGGGTTTCCCGTGCCCCGATCCGTCCCCACCCTCAACCTCCCCAATGGAACAACGATATTGCCCCTACTTGATAGTTCGCATACGATCCATTCGCACGGTAGGAGATATCAGCGCTCGAGGCGTGGGCGAAGCGGGAGGGGGGGGTGATTGACGGGGGCCTGCCGCACCGGGCCGAACCTGGGGGCGGAATCGTTGTCGGGACGCTGTTCCTTGTCCCAATGCAGGGTTTCCGGAGTCGCCTCCGCAGCAATTGAGCCGTTTGCCGCCAAGCCATGGCCGCTCTGCGAAACCTGGCGGCGGAAGCAGCGGAATCGCAATCTCAAGAGGTGCCAGTGGTTGCCACAATGGATCGACGGGTGATTGTGAATCGCGGACTTACCGCTGCCGCGCTGTTGCTATGGGCGCTCGCCTTGCAGGCAAACCTGGCCTTCGCACAGTTCGGACCAGCGCGCGTCGTGGTCGCCGAGGCGATTGACCAGGAAGTGTCCTCGGGCGAGCAGTTCGTCGGGACGGTGCGGCCGCTCAAGCGGGCTGTCGTCGGCAGCGCCGTCGACGGCCGCGTTGTTGAGTTCCCCGTCAATGTGGGAGACCGCGTCGAAGCCGGGGCCACGCTGGCGCAGCTGCTGACCGACACGATCACCCTCGAGAAGGAGGCGGCGGACGCCGAACTCGCGCTGCGCCGGCAGGAGTTGACCGAGCTCGAAAACGGGTCGCTTAAGGAAGACATCGAGCAGGCCCGTGCGCGGATGGAAGCGGCGTCTGCGAACAAGGAGTATTTCAACCTGCGGCTGGCGCGCGTCGAGAAACTGCGCCGTGAGAATGCCGCCAGTGAAGAGGCGTACCAGGAGGCGCTCTCGGCATCGCTGGCCGGCAGCGAGAATTACCTCGCAACGAAGGCCGCGTGGGAACTCGCCGTTCGCGGTCCTCGCGAGGAGAAGATCGCGCAGGCCCGCTCTCGCGTGGCGCTTCAGGAAGCGGTCGTGGAGAAGCTGGAGGACCAGCTGAAAAAGCATACGGTCATCACGCGTTTTACCGGTTACGTCACCGCCGAACGGACCGAAGTGGGAGAGTGGGTCAGCCGAGGAGCGCCGGTCGCTGAGATCGTGGCGCTCGACACCGTCGAGATCGAAGCGTTCGTCCTCGACAGCCACGTCGGGTATATCGAGCTGAACGAAGACGTCGTGATCAGTGTGCCCGCACTGCCGGGCCAGGTGTTCACAGGCCGCGTGACGGCCGTGGTGCCGCAGGCGGACGAGCGGACACGGACATTCCCCGTACGAGTGCAGGTGCCGAACGAAATCGGCGGCGGCGGACCGGTCCTCAAGGCGGGCATGCTGGCCCAGGTCACGCTGCAAACAGGTGCGACGCAGCAGGCGACGCTGGTCCCGAAGGATTCACTGGTCCTCGGGGGACCGGCGCCGATGGTGTTCGTCGTCGTCGCCGATCCGCAGAACGCCAAGCAGCAGATTGCCAGTCCCGTGCTGGTCGAAATCGGCATTGCCAACGGAAACCTGATTCAGGTCCTGCCGTCGCCGGCCGCGAAGGGAATGCTGGTGAAACCGGGAGACCGGGTCGTGGTGCTCGGCAACGAGCGGCTGCGGCCAGGACAGCCGGTGGAACTCGCGGAAACCCCGGCTGCGGCGGCGGACGGCAATACTCGTCCGTGACGCCGGTGCGGCATTCGTGCTCGGCCCGGCAACACTGCTCGCGCTGCCGGCTGAGGGGTGGGGAGTCTCGAAGGCGATTTCATGAATTTGATCGACTGGTTCATCCGTAACCCGGTGAAGATCAGCGTCGGGGTGCTGCTGACGTGCCTGTTCGGCTTCGTCGCGGCACTGCGGATGCCGATGCAGCTCACGCCGGAGGTGTCGACTCCCACGCTGACGATTGAGACCGTCTGGCCAGGCGCGAGTCCGCAGGAGGTCGAGCAGGAAATCATCATCGAGCAGGAGGAACAGCTCAAGAGCGTCGAGGGCATCACCAAGATGACCTCGGAGGCGATGGACTCGTCGGGGCGGATCATCCTCGAGTTTCGCGTCGGCGAGAACATGGAAGAGGCGCTGCTGAAGGTCAACAGCCGTCTGCAGCAGGTGCCGGAGTACCCGGAAGACGCCGACGAACCGGTGATCAGCACGGCCAACGCGGCCGACCGGCCGATCGCATGGTTCATTCTCAGTGCGCGGCGGCCCGAAGCGGCCCGCATTGACGAGTACATCGGCAAGTTCCCGGAGCTGTCAGCGCAGCTCCAGCAGGTTCGGGACGCGCACAACGAAGGGCTGGCCATGCTCCGGCTGCGCCGCCTGGCCGCGGAGCATGCCGAGATCAAGACCCTGTTGCCGCCGGAAGACCTGGACGTCAACAAGCTGCGCCGCTTCGCCGAGGACGAAATCGAAGCCCGCTTTGAGCGAGTGCAGGGGGTCTCGCAGTCGAACGTGTTCGGCGGACTGGAAGATCAGCTCCAGGTCGTCGTCGATCCGCAGAAGCT
>JAEUIG010000277.1 GCA_016795125.1 Planctomycetaceae bacterium
TTTCGCGTTGAAGAAGCCCAACCCGACCGGCAGGGTTTTGGATTCGCCACACATCTCTCCGGGTTCTGAGGCCTGCCGCTGGTGGCGGGCCTGTTCGGTTATGGTTTTCTACAAGGAACTGCGTCAATGCCACAGGGGCGAATCAAGAAGCTGACAGAGAAGGGATTCGGATTCATCGACACGGGCCGCGGTGATCTGTTTTTCCACATGTCTTCTCTGCAGGGCGCTCGTTACGAGGACCTGCGGGAAGGCCAGACGGTTGAATACGAGCCGGGCCAGGGACCGAAGGGTCCCCGGGCCGAGTCTGTGCGCCCGGTGTAATCGCCGTTCGCATCGAGTAGATCGGCCCGCCGCGGCCGCTCAAGGTTCGGCGGGCCACTCTTACAGTTTTTTTGGGCCGCTCTTGCTCTGCGACGCTGGCGGTGCGCGCTTGACGGACCGTTCTTCTGCGCGCTCCACAGTCCCGTCGCTCGTTGTCCTTGCGCGCCGCTTCGGATTGGCACGCCGCAAAGGTCAGCAGGAGCAGAGGTCCGCCGTGCGCACTGCGAGCGATGTGTGCCGAAGGTGTCTCCCACGGCCGATCGGTGCTGCGCGTCATCATTTTCGCCTCTCGTCAGCCAGCCTGAGCCGACTACGACGCGGCGTGCTGAAGCCGGCGCTGCGGAGCGCTGCTTCGCGCGCGATTCTGCCGCCTGATAATGACTGACGGTCAGACCAGAC
This sequence comes from Planctomycetaceae bacterium, assembly GCA_016795125.1. Lineage (GTDB taxonomy): Bacteria > Planctomycetota > Planctomycetia > Planctomycetales > Planctomycetaceae > JAEUIG01. The sequence goes on from JAEUIG010000277.1 coordinate 721, forward strand.
GGATGGCCCTTGTCTGCACCCTGAATGATGGTGCAAAGACGCCTCCACCTCCCGGTGCGCCCGTCTCTGGCCTATACGCCCGCTGCCTCCAGACACGCCGGCGTGTCGTTGCGCGGATTGTTCACCGTCAGGCTGACGGGGTGTAGCTCCATTTCTTCGGGCGGATACGGCCGCAGCAGTTCGGTGTTGCCGCCGTCGGGCATCAGCCAGGCGTCCCAGGCGTCGGGCGGGAGGATGACCGGCATGCGGTCGTGGATGGTCGCGATCAGGTCGTTCGCTTCCGTGGTGATGATGGCGCACGACTCGATGTCGCCCCAGCGTTCCCACAGGCCGGCAAACGCAAACGGGCGGCCGTCGCGCAGGCGAATGTGATGCGGCTGCTTGCGGCCTTCCAGGGCCTGCCATTCGTAGAAGCCGTCGGCGGCGATGAGGCAGCGACGCTTCTTGAACGCCGATCGGAAGGCGGGCTTGACCGCGACGGTGTCGCCCCGCGCGTTGATGAGCGGCTTCCGCGCGTCCTTGGACCAGGAGGGGATCAGTCCCCAGCGCAGCTGGACCGGTTCGCGCGGCGTGGCGTTCTCGTCGAAGCGGATCGCGAGAACGTTTTGGGTCGGCGCGATGTTGTAGCGGGGGCGTACGTCTGGCTCGCGGAACAGGCCGAAAATCTCGACCAGTTCGGCGGGAGTCGCCCGGAGTGTGTAGCGTCCGCACATGACGGTGAGTGTACCCCGCCTTCTCGACCGTGGGATAGCAATCGGACTCAGCAATACGGGCCGGAACTGACGGCTGGAGGGAATCTCCGATGTCGACCGCACGCCACTCACGTCAACTCGCCAGCGGTGTCCCCCGAGCCTCCCGCGTCGTGGGACGACACGCTAACATACGACTCCGCGTGCCGCCTGCGCCGGTGGTCTGCGCCCATTGTCCGATATCGATCCATGAAGAAGCTGCTTGTTGCGAATCGCAGTGAAATCGCCATTCGGGTCTTCCGGGCGGCGACCGAGCTCGGCATCCCCACCGTCGCGATCTACGCCTACGAAGACCGCTTCGCCCTCCACCGCTTCAAGGCCGATGAGGCCTACCAGGTCGGTGGTCCGGGCGAGCCGATCCGCTCGTACCTGAACTACAACGCCATCGTCGACGTGGCGAAGCAGGCGGGAGTTGACGCGATCCACCCCGGCTACGGCTTTCTTTCGGAGAAGCCGGAATTCGCCAAGGCCTGCGCCGATGCGGGCATCACCTTCGTCGGACCGAGCGTGCAGCTGTTGCATCAGCTGGGCGACAAAACCGAGGCCCGCCACATCGCGATTGCGGCCGGCGTCCCGGTGCTCGGCGGCACCGCAAAAGCCATCAAGGACGCGAAAGAAGGTGAGCAGGAAGCCAAGAAGCTGGGCTACCCGGTGATCCTCAAGGCCGCGCACGGCGGCGGCGGACGCGGGATGCGGATCGTTGAGAAACCGGACGCGTTCACGCAGTCATTCGAATCCGCCCGACAGGAATCGCTGACCGCCTTCGGCAGCCCTGACGTCTTCCTCGAGAAGTACATCCGCCGCGCGCGGCACATCGAAGTCCAGATCCTGGGCGACAAGCACGGCAACGTCGTGCACCTGCACGAGCGCGACTGCTCGGTGCAGCGGCGACATCAGAAGGTGGTCGAGATCGCGCCGGCTGTGAACCTCACGCAGTCGGTGCGCGAGGCGCTGTTCGACGCGGCTGTCGCGATCGCGAAGCAGGTTAACTACCAGAACGCCGGGACGATGGAATTCCTGGTCGATGCCGACACCGACCAGTTTTACTTCATCGAGTGCAACCCCCGCGTGCAGGTCGAGCACACCGTCACTGAGGAAGTGACCGGCATCGACATCGTCCGCGCTCAGATTCTCATCGCTCAGGGCAAGAAGCTGACTGATCCCGAACTGGACATGGGCGACCAGAACCTGATCCGCCCCGTCGGCTTCGCGCTGCAGTGCCGCGTCACGACGGAAGACCCGTCCAACGGCTTCGTCCCGGATTACGGCCGCATTTCGCACTACCGCTCCGCGGCCGGCATGGGCATCCGCCTCGACGCCGGCACCGCCTTCAGCGGCGCCTACGTGCAGCCCTACTACGACTCGCTGCTGGTGAAGGTCACCGCGCGTGCGCGGCGGTTCCCGGACGCCGTCGCCCGCATGGAGCGCTCGCTGTCCGAGTTCCGCATCCGCGGCGTGAAGTCGAACATTCCGTTCCTCCACAACCTGCTGCAGCATCCGACGTTCCTCGCCGGCAACTGCACCACGACCTTCATCGACGACACGCCCGTCCTGTTCGACTTCCCCGAACGCAAGGACCGCGCGACCAAGCTGCTCACGTTCGTCGGCGAGACGATCGTCAACGGAAACGCGCTGGTGAAGGACCGCCCGAAAGCGACCCGCCGCGCTCCTGCGCCCGTTCCCAAGGTGGACCTCACTCAGCCCCGGCCCGAAGGGACCCGCGACCGGCTCAGGCAGCTCGGCGCGAAAAAGTTCGCCCAGTGGGTCCTCGAGCAGAAGCCCCTGCTGATCACCGACACCACGTTCCGCGACGCGCACCAGTCCCTGCTGGCGACCCGCATGCGCACGCACGATCTGCTCCAGATCGCCGACGTGTACTCCTACCGGCTGCCGCAGCTCTTCTCGCTTGAAATGTGGGGCGGTGCGACGTTCGACACGTCCATGCGGTTCCTGAAGGAGTGCCCGTGGGCGCGGCTCACACAGCTGCGTGAACGCTGCCCGAACATCCTGTTCCAGATGCTGCTGCGGGCCTCGAACGCCGTCGGCTACACCAACTACCCGGACAACGTCGTCCGCGCCTTCGTGAAGGAAGCCGCCGCCACCGGCATGGACGTGTTCCGCGTGTTCGACTGCCTCAACTGGGAGCCGAACATGCGCGTCGCCATCGACGCCGTGCTCCAGACCGGCGCCCTCTGCGAAGCGGCCATCTGCTACTCCGGCGACATCACCAACCCCCACCGCACCAAGTACAACCTCAAGTACTACGTCACGCTGGCGAAGCAGCTGGAGAAGCAGGGCGCGCACCTGCTGGCCATCAAGGACATGGCCGGTCTGTGCAAGCCGGAAGCCGCCGCCACGCTGATCACCGCGCTGCGGCAGGAAATCGGCATCCCGATCCACTTCCACACGCACGACACCGCCGGCATCCAGGCCGCCTCGATCCTCAAGGGAGCCGACGTCGGCCTGCACATTGCCGACGCGGCCATGGCCCCCATGTCCGGCGGCACGTCGCAGGTGAATCTCAACACCCTCTGCGAAGCGCTCCGTTACCAGCCGCGCGACACCGGCCTCGACACCGCTGCCCTCGACGCCGTTTCCGAATACTGGCGCTGCGTCCGCGAGTTCTATGTGCCGTTCGAAAGCGTCACGCTGCCCGGCACTGCCGACCTTTACAGCCACGAGATGCCCGGCGGCCAGTACACCAACCTCTACGAACAGGCCCGCGCCCTCGGTCTCGCGGACCGCTGGAGCGAAGTCTGCAAGGTGTACGCCGAGGTCAACCTGATGTTCGGCGACATCGTCAAAGTCACGCCGACGTCGAAATCGGTCGGCGACATGGCGCTGTTCATGGTGGCGAACAACCTCACCACCGACGACGTCGTCAATGGCGAGCGCGACCTGGCCTTCCCCGAATCGGTCATCGACCTCATCAGCGGCGCGATGGGGCAGCCTCCCGGCGGCTTCCCCGAAAAGGTGAAGGCCCGCATCGTCGGCAACCGCAAGTCGTTCACCGGCCGGCCGGGTGAATCCCTCCCCGATGCGGACTTCGCCGAAGCGGCCAAGAAGCTCGAAGCCAAGCTCGGCAACCCGCCGTCGCCGCAGGAAGTCCTCTCGCAGATTCTCTACCCGAAGGTCCACGACGACTTCATCGCGCACACGAAGGCTTACAGCGACACCAGCGGACTCCCGACGCCGGCATTCTTCTACGGCATGGAGCCTCAGGAGGAGTGCGCGGTCGACATCGAGCCCGGCAAGACGCTGATCGTGAAGTTCATCACAGTCGGCGGCCCGCAT
>JAEUIG010000293.1 GCA_016795125.1 Planctomycetaceae bacterium
GATGAACCACGAAGACACCAAGAGCACACAGAAAAAATGACGTCTTGTCTCTTTGTGCTCTTGGTGTCTTTGTGGTTCTCTCTTTGGCGCCAATTCAGGTAAGGTCGATGACAATACTGGCCGCGAATCTGCGTAAATCCCTTTCAATCCGCGGCATCCGCGTTCCGTTCTTCATTCACGCGGTCTCGATCTTCGCCGCGTCCTGCAGACCGAGGTCTTCGATGGCCTGTTCGCGGATCTTGAACTTCTGGATCTTGCCAGTGACTGTGGTCGGAAACACGTCCACGAACCGCCAGTATCGCGGCGACTTGAAGTGGGCCAGTGTCGCACGGCAGAAGTCGCGCAGCTCCTGCTCGGTCGCGGTCTGACCCTTCCGCAGCTTGATGCAGGCCAGCACTTCTTCGCCGAACTTGCGGTCCGGCACGCCGACGACCTGCACATCCTCCACGGCCGGATGCTGGTACAGCCGTTCCTCCACTTCGCGGGGGTAGATGTTCTCGCCGCCGCGGATGATGAGATCGCGCAGCCGGCCCGTGATCCGGAAGTAACCGTTCGGCATCCGCAGCGCGAGGTCGCCGGTATGCAGCCAGCCGTCCGCGTCGATCGCCTCCGCCGTTTTCTCCGGCATGTTGTAATACCCGAGCATGACGCCGTGCCCGCGTGCGCACAGGTCCCCCTGCTCGCCGTCGGCAAGGTCGGCCCCCGTGACGGGATCGACGATCTTTGCTTCGACTCCGGGAATCGTCCGGCCGATCGTCCCGACCCGCAGCTCGATCGGATCGTCGAACCGCGTCTGCGTGATCAGCGGCGAGGCTTCCGTCTGGCCGTAGCCGATGGTGATCTCCCGCGCGCCCATGACCTGCGTGACCCGCTTCATCAGTTCGACCGGGCAGGGGCTTCCCGCCATGATGCCGGTCCGCAGCGAGGTGACGTTCGTCGTCGCGAAATCGGCGTGTTCAAGCTGGGCGATGAACATCGTCGGCACGCCGTAGACCGCCGTGCAGCGTTCGTGTCCGATGGCCCGCAACGTCGCCGCCGGATCGAAATGCTCGGCCGGAAAGACGAGCGCCGAGCCGTGCACGACGCCGCACAGCGAACCGAGCACGCAGCCGAAGCAGTGATACAACGGCACCGGCACGCAGATGCGGTCGTCGTGTGAGAGCCTTTGGCAGAGTCCGCCGTAGTAGCCGTTCATCAGGATATTGCGGTGCGACAGCGTCGCGCCCTTGGGGTGCCCGGTGGTGCCGGACGTGTACTGAATGTTGATCGGTTGTCCGGCGTCGAGGCCGGCCTCGACCTCGGTGAGCCGGGCCGGCGATGTCTCTTCGACGCGGGCCAGCAGGGCGTCCCACGTCAGCGCACCGGCCGGACACTCGCCGCGCAGGGAGATTGCCCATTGCAGCTGTGGATATTCGCTGCTGGCGAGTTGCCCGGGCTGAGTGCCGGCCAGCTCCGGACAGGCCTCCTGCAGCATCGCGTTGAAATTGGATGAGCGATGCTGATCGATCAGGGCGATGCCGCGGACCTCCGATTGCCGCAGCGTGTAGCGCAGTTCTGACGTACGGTACGACGGGTTAATCGTCACCAGGACAACGCCGATCCGGGCCGTCGCGAACTGCAGCAGAATCCATTGTGGAACATTCGTGGCCCAGACGCCGAAGTGATCGCCGGTCCGAAACCCCAGGGCGAGCAGCGCGCGCGCGACGCGATCAGTCTCGCGGTCGAGGTCAGCCCAGGTCCAGCGCGTGCCGGTGTGGCAGAACACGCACGCATCCTGCTGCGGATACCGTCTGGCGGTTTCGCGCAGCGTCTGGCCGATCGTCAGGCCATCCACCCAGGGATTCGATGTCTCGTCATGCATGCGGTCAATAGGCATCGCGACCCCTCGTGTTCTGGACGACGACCTCTGATTTCTGACCGGTCACTCCAACGGCATCTGCAGCAGCCTTTGTCCCAACGCTTTTCCCTGGGCATCGGTTTGCAGGGAATCCCGCAGGATTCCGTGCAGGATAAAGTTCAGCGCCTCCAGGTTGGGCAGCTCGTAGCGCGTGACGGCAGTGACTCCCAGCGGGCGGAAGTATGCGTCGACCCGCGGGGCGGTCAGCCAGTTGTTGAGGAAACCATAGTCGGCCGTGCTCCGCGCGATGACACCGACGTTGGCGCTCGTGCCCTTGTCCCCGCTGCGTGCGAAAGCGATGTCTCCCAGACAGCGCCGCCCGCGTGATATCACCGGCGAAAAAGTGGATGCCACTGGCTCCGCCGCTGCCGACAGGGGGAGTGCCGGTGGTCGCTGTTTCGCACTGGCGGAGCCAGTGGCACCCGGAGCAAGAGCAGCAGACGTGATGAATTCGACCTTCGGCTCCACGGCATCCCGATCGATCAGGCACGGCCAGTACCGGAAGACCTGGTGCACCACCGGCCGGCCGGACGCGTATCCCGTCGTGCCGGGCGGGCCGGCGGTGATCAGCGGCATGAGTTCCTTCGAGAAGCGCACGAGCGCATCTCGGGAATAGGACGAAGCCGCCACGCGGAGCACGCATTGTTCGATGTCACCCGGGCCGGTGACGTCCTGTCCACTGAAGCACTCCACAATGCAGTTTCGCAGCGTGAACCCGGCCTCCTTGATCCTGGCAAAGATGATCTCTCCTGAGGACTGCGCTTTCGCGCGCGCATCGCGACCGATGA
>JAEUIG010000329.1 GCA_016795125.1 Planctomycetaceae bacterium
CGATTCCCTTTCGGCCGCCTGCAGGCGTTCCACGACGTCGGCGACGCGGCCCGCCAGGCTGTTGAGCGAATCCTCCAGGTCTTCGACTTCGCCGCCGCCCCGCACCTGCACCGGCCCGACGACCTCATCCAGCGAACCTGCGGCCGTGCGGATCGGAACGCTCAACTCAACAAGCTGTCGGCGCAGGCTCCGCGCCAGCCCGAATCCGGCCAGCGCTCCGGCGCCGGACCCCGCCACCCCCAGCAGCAGCAGCGTCCAGCCCGTCCATCTCGTCAACTCCCGGCTCCGCAATTGCGCCGCGTTGAAGGCCTGGTTCGTCGCTTCCCGCTGCCGCCGGGCGATCGACAGCAGGTCCTCGTCGCGAATGTTGTCGACAAGCTGGTTGGCGATCTGACGGCGGCGCACTTCGGACGGTTCGCCCTGCATTGCCCGCAGGCCTTCGTTCAGCATCCCGTAGACTCGATCCAGCTCGCCAACGAGCGCGCCGTCGATCACGTGATAGCTTTCGATTTCCACCAGGTAGGCGGCGATGGTTTCCCTCAGCTTGAACAGAGACACGACGTCGCGATCATCCCCCTCGATCGCATAGCTGAAGAGCAGATGCCGGACGAGAACCAGCTTGTCTTCCAGTTCGTTCGAGACCTGATTCGCTTCGTTCATCTCCCGCAGAACCCGGTCCGCTCCGCGCTGGGCCACAAACAGCGACACTGCCGCCAGCGCCGCAATCGCGAGCAGCGTACCGCTGGCGGCGAGACTGGGCGCAGCCACCCGCCACACCAGCGACGATCCCTGCCCATTGCGAGTCGAAGGCCCTGCGTGCATACGGCCATTATACCGCCGTCCCGTCCGGGTGACCTGCGGGTGGGAACTGGATTGCCGATTCCCCTCCAGCCATGCGACAATCCCGCCGCGACGATCACACTCAATCAGGAACTGCCGGATGTTGCGGATTGCCGTCATCGGAGCCGGTGCACAGGAGACGCAAAACGCCGGATCGCGACTGCGCGGCGCACTCCTTGAGGCTTGCGGCGCGGGATCGGCCGGCGAACCGCTGCAGACTGCGCAGGCAGTCGCGTTTGTCTCGCGTGAGGCCGCTGACCCCGACGCAGTCGCCCGCGCGCTGAGCGCCCGCCAGCATGTACTGCTCGCTACCGTCATCGGATCGCCGCCCCAGCAACTGGATCGACTGTCACAGCTCGCCAGCGAACAGGGCGTGTTGCTGACGATCACCCGGCCGGACCGGGCGCTCCCCTCGCGGCGCCTCATCCGGCAGCAGATCGAGAACGGCAAGCTCGGCGATATCGGACTCGTCCGCATCTGCCGCGGCGAACCGGCATCTAAAATCGACAGCAGTTCCCCGCGCCTTCCGTCGGCGCTCATCAGTGACATCGACCTGGCCATCTGGCTGGTCGGCCGCGCGCCGGAAACCGCGTATGCCGTGCAACGCAACGGGCAACAGGCCGAACAGCGCTGTATTCAGGTGCACCTGGGGTTTTCCGGCGGCGGGATGGCGCTCGTCACCCACACCAGCGTCTGGCCGTCGCAGGACGCACATCAATCGGTCTCGGTGATCGCGGCCGGCGGAGCAGCTTATTCGGACGGCCACCAGAATCGGCAACTGTTGTTCAGCAACGGGTCCGCATCCGCTCCCATCGCGGACGAGGGCCCCGTCCTGACCGCCCTGCTCTCGGATTTTGTGGACCAGGTGCAGTCGGGCGGCAGCTGCGCAAGTCACGATCCCTCCTGGCGGCAACTGGCGATCGTCGTTGCTGCCGTCGAACAATCGATCGCCTCTGGCGACGCTGTCCCTGTGGAGTGCCCCTGACGTGTGGACGCCCCCGAAACGGTTCCGCTGCGCCGTGCTGAGCGCGCTCAAACACGATTACGTCGCACGGGGCGTCGCGGTTCATCCCCGCTTTGAACTCGTCGTTGTTGCCGATGATCGGCAGATCGCAGACTGGGGCCACGCACGCAATCAGCAGTTCGCCGACGTCCTGGGTGTTCCGTATGTGCCGGACATCGAAAGGGCGCTGGCGGACTTTGACGTCGACGTGGCGATCGTCAGCCCCGAGGCCGAACGGCACTGCGACCTGAGTATCCGTGCGGCCCGCGCCGGCAAGCACGTCGTCCAGGACAAGCCGCTGGCCACGCAGCGCAGCGAGGCCGACCGGCTGGTGCGCACGATCGATGAAACCGGAGTGCGGTTCCTCATGTGGAATCGCAACTTTCTGCCGGCGGTGAACGAGACCCGCCGGCAGATCGCTGAAGGGGTCATCGGCCGGCCCTATGCCATCCACTCCGACTTTTACTTCGCGAAGGACGCCGGCCCTCGTAAAGGGGAGCGCTTGCCCGGTTATCCGCCCCTCAACTGGCACGCTCACCAGATTGCCTCGCACATCGACGGGTCCGACGGCGGACTCGGCCGCGAGCCGATGGGGGAACTCGCCATCGAGGCCATCTACCCACTGGGCTACATTGAGAGCCTGCTGGGTACGCGCGTCGAACGGGTCTTCGCCCGTTCGACGGCGCACTTTCACCAGGTGTATGCCGACAACAACGTGGAGGACCTCGCCAGCGTCACCCTGGAGATGTCCGGCGGCGTGCTGGGTTCGCTGGCGATCGGACGGATTGGCGCCGCGAGCCATTCCAGCGGCGGCGACATCAACCTGGTGGTACACGGGGACCGCGGCACGCTGGTCGTCAACGAAGCGCATCCGGGCGTCGGCATCTACTATCGCGGCCAGCCGGCGAAGGAGCCGCGACAGCGGCGCGTCGCCAGCGAGAACGACTTCCTGCTCGCACAGAACTTTGCCGAGGCGATCGACAGCGGCGGACGGACGATCATGGATGCCCGCACGAGCTACGACATTTTCGCGACCTGCGAAGCGGCGCGCGAATCCTGCCGCTCGGGCCGCCCGGTGAACGTCGTCGGCGCGACGCAGTCGTAGCTGCAGAAAAGTTAACCTGCAACACGTCGATTCGCGTTCATTCCCAGCTCCCTTGCTCTGATCGGGACCTGTTGCTTCATGCCTGATGTTGATCTCCTGATTCGCGCCGGCCGGATCGTCTGCACGCGCAGTGGCATCGACGGGCCGGGCGCCGTCGCGATCCGCAGCGGCCGCATCGTCGCGACTGGTCCGCAGGTCGGCGGCGCTGGAACTCAAACGATCGACCTGCCCGATGCCGTGCTGCTCCCGGGACTGATCGACTTTCACGCGCATCCCGCACGGAGCGGGTCGAAGTACGGCGTTGATCCGGATGTCGAGTTCCTGCCACGCGGCGTGACAACCGTCCTGTCCCAGGGTGACGCCGGCGCGGACAACTGGCCGGAATACCGCGCCGGCACCATCGATGCGAGCAACTCGCGCGTACGCCTTGCGCTAAACTTGTCACGGTTCGGCGAACCGCCCGGCGGAGCGTGCTTTCGTGTCACGAACTGCATCGATCGCGTGGCGTGCGCCAGTGCCGTCGCTGACGGCGACGAACTCATCTGGGGCATTTCGGTCAACCTCAGCCGCGAGTCCTGCGCACTCGATCCGCGATGGGTCCTGCAGCACGGACTGGCGATCGCGACCGAGTGCGGCAAGCCGTTACTGGTCGGAATGCGCAATCCGTCCGACTGGCCGATCCGCGAACAACTGGCCCTGCTCCGTTCCGGCGATGTCGTGACGTACCTGTTCCGCGACGGCGAGTGGAGCATCATCGGCAAGGACGGCCGCGTGCTGCCGGAGGTCCGCGACGCGCGCGAGCGCGGCATCCTGTTCGATGCGTGCCACGGCCTGCAGAGCTTTTCCTTCCGCGCGGCAGAAGCGGCCATCGCCGACGGGTTTCTGCCCGATACGATCTCGACCGATCAGTACGCCCGGCACGTTGGTTCCAATCCGCCGCATCACCTGCCGCGCACGATGAGCAAGCTGCTAGCGGCCGGCATGACCGAGCTCGACGTCTTCGCCCGGGTCGGCGCACACCCTGCGGCGTTGCTCGGACTGTCGCATGACATTGGCAGCCTTGAACCCGGCAGCTGTGCCGATCTCACGGCCCTCGTCCAGCGCCCCTCCGCAGCACCGCTGGTCGACTGTCGCGATGATTCGCGGCCCGGGCTGTGCTGGGAGTCGGTCCTCGTTGTCCGCGCCGGCACGATCGTGGCGCCGCAGGCGATCAAATAGCAGCCGTTCAACTGAACGCCTTCGAAGCCCGACACACCAGCGGGGCGGCGCAGTGGCTTCAGCCAGGCTGGCGGTCTCAGCCAATGGCCGCCGCCAGCGGCGTGTACTCGACGCCGAACGTCTCCGCGACGGGACGGTTTGTCACTTTGCCGGCATGCATGTTGACGGCTTCGGCGAAGCCGAGGTCGCGGCGGCAGGCCTCGGCCAGGCCGAGATTGGCGAGTCGCAGCGCGTAGGGAAACGTCACATTACAGAGCGCGTAGGTGCTCGTGCGGCCGACGGCGCCAGGCATGTTCGTCACGCAGTAATGCACAATGTCCTCGACGATGTAGGTCGGCTTGGAGTGCGTCGTCGGACGACTCGTCTCGAAGCAGCCCCCCTGGTCGATGGCGACGTCGATCACGACCGCGCCCGGCTTCATCAGCTTGAGATCGGCGCGGGTGACGAGCCGCGGAGCCCGTGCACCGGGAATCAGGACCGAGCCAATCACGAGATCAGCGAGCCGCAGTTCTTCGCGGATGTTGTGACGATCGCTGAAAACGGTGTTGACGTTGGCGGGGAGCACATCGTCGAGCTGCCTGAGCCGCTCGACGTTGACGTCCATGATGACGACATCGGCCTGGAAGCCGGCGGCGATTCGCGCGGCGTTTTTGCCGACAACGCCGCCTCCGAGCACCGTGATGTGCGCCGGCGGCACGCCGGGAACTCCCCCGAGGAGGATGCCGCGGCCTTCCTGCGGGCGCTCCAGGAACTTGGCCCCTTCCTGGATGCTCATGCGGCCGGCGACCTCGCTCATCGGAGTCAGGCACGGCAGGTCGCCGCTCCGGCCGCGGAGCGTCTCATAAGCGATCGCGGTTGCCCCGGTCTTCAGGACCTCGCGGGTCAGTCGTTCGTCGGCCGCGAAGTGAAAGTAGGTGAAGACCAGCTGGCCGGGACGCATCCAGGGCCATTCGGCCGGCAGCGGCTCTTTCACCTTGACGATCAGATCGGCCCGGGCCCAGACGTCCGGCGCGGCGTCGACGATCTCGGCGCCCTGCTGTGCGTAGTCGTCATCGCTGATGCCGCTCCCGAGTCCGGCGCCGCGCTCAATGAGGACGTGATGTCCGGCCTGGGTCAGCTCATCCACGCCGACCGGCAGCATGCCGACGCGGTACTCGT
>JAEUIG010000349.1 GCA_016795125.1 Planctomycetaceae bacterium
CACGCGCGACGGCTCACGAGGCGGTCGATTGCCGTTTGCATAATCATCAGGGAACCTCAGTCTAACTCAGTTCGTCAGCGGGAGGGCGAGGCGTGTTGGGGTGGGCGAGGCTCCTGCCGAGCCGCTGCCCGGATCGATACCCAATTGCTATTCGGCTCGGCAGGAGCCTCGCCCGCCCATGTCAGTGATTCCACCGGAACTCTGCCGAATTGAGGAGCAGCCATACGACGTCTCCCATCTGCCGTGTCGACTCCGCTGTCGCACCTGGCTGCAGGAACTCAACGATTCGCTGCCTCTCTGCCTGCGTCGGGTAACGGCTCAGCGTCGCCAGGTACAGCGACTCGATCTGTTGCGGCGCCGTTTCACCGGAATCCGCGGCAGACTTCAGCAGCCGGCTTGACGCCGGATCAGTCGCGCTGCCGATCAGCGGGCCGTTCATCAACGTCAACGCTTGCAATACCGAGGTGTCCGGGTCGCTCTGGTCACCCTGCGAGCCGAAGGCGTCGAGGAACCTGCGCCGCACCGGATCCTCGTTGCGCGTCATTGTCCGGCTCTTGGGGGGCTGCTCAAGCTGCACCGCCTGGGCCAAACTGTCGTAGAACTGCTCGCCAGACATCGGTTTGACGGTCATTCGGGCGAACAGAGTCGGATCAGCCTGCAGTGAATCGGTCTGCCGGCTGGTTCGCTGGTAGGCCTGGGTTCGGCACAAGGTGCGATAGAGATGAGTGAGATCGAATGCGGATGCGCAGAATTCGGCCGCGAGTTCGTCGAGCAGTTCCGGATGCGTCGGCGGATTGGATTCCTGGAAATCGTCGACGGGATCGACGAACCCGCGTCCCATCAGCTGCGCCCAAACTCGATTTACTGTCGCCCGGGCAAAGTACGGGTTGCCCTGCGAGGTCATCCAGCGGGCCAGCTCCGTGCGCGGGCGGTCCTGCTGCCACGCCGGCTCGTGTCCGTCGAGGAACATTGCGGGAACGGTGCGCGATGCATCGGACATCGTCGCGATGCTGCGCGTCTCGGCCTTCTCCAGCACCGGGGCGAACGGTCCGCGGCCCCGCTTCTCGATTCCGGCAAAAAACGCCGCCTGGTTCCAGAACTGGTCCTGCGTCCAATGATCGAAGGGATGATTATGGCATTCCGCACATTCCAGGCGCAGGCCGAGGAACAGCCGCGTCGCCGCGGCGGCCAGCTTCGCGGGGTCCGCCTCCTTCGCGGCGATGAATGCCATCGGGTTCGCCGCGCGCAGATCGGTCAACACGAGCTGCGGCCGTTCCTGGGTTCCCGTGATCGGCACCGAGAGCAGGTCGCGCACGATGACGTCGAACCCCGCATTCTCCGCGCGGCGGTTTCGCAGCCACGCTTCGAAACCCGGCAGGAAATAGCGAATCTGCCGGTCCGTGTCCGCTTCCGGGATGAGCAACGCCCGCCAGACATTCGCAAAGTGTTCCGCGTGCTCGTCGCTCGCCAGCAGCCGGTCGATCGCCTGCTCGCGCTTGTCGGCCGTCTCGTCGGCGATGAACCGCCGTGCTTCGTAGGCCGTGGGAATCCGTCCGATCAGATCGACGTTCAATCGTCGAAAGAACTCCGCATCGTCGGCGGGCGGAGCGGGGGCCATTGCCTCGGCGTCGAAGCGCTCCTGCAGCCGCCGGTCGACGGCCCGCGCCACTTCGGCCAGGTCAGCGGCGCGCACGCTGCTAATCAGCGCACACCAGGCAACGGCAACTGTCAGGAACCGGCTCATGAACTCACTACGAATCCGTTTCACAAACTCATTTGCAGATGAGGCGCCACTGGCTTTGCCAGTGTGATCGCAGGTCGGTGCGAACGTCATGATGCACTGGCAGAGCCAGGGCACCCAGAATCGAAGGCATGTTGGGCTATGGCCCCGCGGCGTCCCGCAGATCGTAACAGATCACTTCCTTCGAATCGCGCACATACAGCCGGCCGTCGGCCAGCACCGGGTTGCAGAACGTGCCGCTGCACACCTTGGCCCGCGCGAGTTCCTTGTATCCCTCCGCGCCTCCCTCTGCCAGCACGAGGAAGCCACCGTCGTCGAGCGTGAGCAGTTTGCCGTCGGACAGCAGGATCAGTCCGATGTGAAAATAGCCCAGCCCTTCCCCGAGCCATTTCTCTTCGCCGGACTGGACGTCCAGGCAACGAATGTCGGCCCGCGGCAACGGCATGACCTGGTTCGTCACGAGATAAACAAGGCCGCTGGGATCGACCGTTCCGGTGGAGAAATAACTCGACAGGTCCTGGTTCCACCACGCGAGCGACGGAGGAGTCGTCCCAGCCGCGGGCGGCAACCGCAACGCCAGCGTCCCGGTGTCCTGCGTGGTACAGATCAGCCAGTCGTTGATGACCAGCGACGTCGGCGAGACACCGCTCGGTTCGAATACCAGTGGATGTTCCCACCGCGTTGCGCCATCGGCAGGATCGAGGCCGACCAGCCGCAGCGTCGTTTGCACGACGACTTCATTGACCTGGTCCGCACCTTCGCCCCGCTGTACGACGATTGGCGACGCCGACCCCGCCGGCTCGTCCAGAGTTTTCCACGCCTCCTCACCGGTCTCGGCGTTGTACGCGACGATGCTGGCCCCCTCGCCGCCGACCGCCACTACGACTTTGCCATCGACGATGACAGGCGATGCGCACACGCCGAAGTTCGGACGGTCGACGCCGAGATCGGACCAGGGATTGATCTGCCACAGCCGGTGACCCGACTTCGCTTCGTAACAGGAGATCACACCCGTGATCCCGGTCGTATATAACCGCCCGTTGATGACGCTCGGCGTCGCGCGCGGTCCAACGCCCAGATCGCTCTTGTACGGTTCGCGGGCGTAGGTATCGCGCCAGACGTCCTGTCCGGTCAGGGCATCGACGGCGATGACTTCCTCTTCGTCCTGCCCGGGAACGGTCGCGTGGACGAACAAGAGTCCCTCGGCGACCACCGGCACGCTGAAGCCGGAGGCCGTCTCCCGCTTCCAGGCCGGATCGCCGAGCTTGTTCCACGGTGCGACGGTCTCCGTCGACACTCCGTTGCGCGTCGGCCCCAGCCATTGAGGCCAGTCGCCGGCGGCTGACTCTGTGCACACGATCGCAAGCACAGCAGCGATGCAGAATCCACTCTGATGAGTACAACTGCGCGGAATCATTCTGCACATACAGGGCGTCCTCGCTCACGCGCCGGGGCGGATCGTTGACCCGGTCACCAGTCTACCAGTCACCAAACGGCCGGACACCCCGCTTCAGAACACCGGCCCATAGGTCCACGGGCAGAATTCCTCATCGCCGATGCCCTGCACTTCGCTCTTGGTCTGCTCGCCGCTGGCAACGGACACGATCTTCTCGAAGATCTCGGTTCCGACGCTCTCGACCGACGCGCCGTCGAGGATCGTCCCGGCGTTGATGTCCATGTCGTCGATCATGCGGTCGTACAGCGGCGTATTCGTCGAGACTTTGATGGTGGGCGCCGGCTTGCAGCCGTAGCAGCTGCCGCGTCCGGTCGTGAACACCACGATGTTCGCGCCCCCCGCGACGATGCCGGTGACCGACGCAGGGTCGAATCCCGGGGTGTCCATCACCACGAATCCGCGCTCGGTCACCAGTTCACCGTACTCATAAACCGCGCGGAGTGCCGTCGTGCCCCCCTTGGCGATGGCGCCGAGTGACTTCTCATAGATCGTCGTCAGGCCGCCGCGCTTGTTTCCGACCGACGGATTGTTGTCGACCGACGCCCCGAACTTTGCCGCGTACTCCTCCCACCAGCGGATGCGCTCGATCAATTTCTCCGCCACCTGCCGGTTAATCGACCGCCGCGTGAGCAGATGCTCGCCGCCGTAAATCTCGGGCGTCTCTGCGAGGATCGTTGTCGCGCCGTGCGCCACGAGCAGGTCGCTGGCGTAGCCGAGTGCAGGATTCGCGGTGATGCCGCTGGCCCCGTCGCTGCCGCCGCAGTTGGTCGCCAGCATGATCTCGGAGACGGGGATGGGCTCGCGCTGCGCGCGGTTGACGTCGGGCAGCATTTCCTTGAGCGCCGCGATGCCGCGGGCGACGGTCTTGCGCACGCCTCCTTCGTCCTGGATGTTCATGATGGGAGGCGGTTCGGCCGACTTGGCCCCCGGCATGTTGAGCTGCACCAGGCCGTACTTGTCCGCCAGGAACGACGCCTGCCCCGTCTCGCAGCCGAGGCCGACAATCAGGTACGCCGCGATATTCGGATGCCGTGCGAAGCCGGCCAGCGTGCGCGTGAGCTGATGGTGGTCCGGCCCGTCATAGGCCATCGCGCACCCACCCTTATGCACCAGCGGCACGACACCGTCGATGTTGGGAAAATCGGCCAGCGCCGACTTGTCGAAGGCCTGCGCGATGTACTTGGACGATGTGGCCGAGCAGTTCACCGTGCTGATGATGCCGATGTAGTTCCGGGTCGCTGCCCGGCCGTCCTTGCGACGGTATCCCTGGAACGTGCGGCCCGTAATGGGCGCCGGCGGGGCTGGAATATCGGTCGCGTATTCGTAGTCCTGCTGCAGCGCACCGATGCCGAGGTTGTGGGTGTGCACCCAGTCGCCCGGCTGGATGGGCTGCGTCGCAAAACCGATCACCTGGCCATAGCGATGGACAGGCTGACCAGCCGCGACGGCACGAATGGCCAGCTTGTGCCCCAGTTCGATCGGCCGCACCGCCGCCACGGCGGCTCCGTCCGAACCACGCCATGCCGCTCCGGCCGGCGCGCTCTTG
>JAEUIG010000350.1 GCA_016795125.1 Planctomycetaceae bacterium
CGACGTGCCGTACATCGTGCCGCCGCGAACACCGGCGCCGGCGAACAGCGCGGGGAAACAGTAGCTCCAGTGATCGCGGCCGTCCTGCGATCCGCGATTCTTGAACGTCGGCGTGCGGCCCATTTCGCCGGCGACGAAGACCAGTGTTTCGTCGAGCAGGCCCCGGTTGTCCAGGTCGTCCAGCAGGGCGGCGAAACCGCGATCGAACCCCGGCAGCAGATGATCGCGCATCACCCCTTCCAGGCAGCCGTGCATGTCCCAGCTGCCGCAGACGTCGCCGCGCACAGCGAGGTCCCAGGCGACGGTAACGAACCTCGCGCCGGCTTCAATCATGCGGCGCCCCATCAGCAGGGACTGCCCGAACAGGTTGCGGCCGTAGTTGTCGCGCAGCGGGTCGGCTTCCTGGCGCAGGTCAAAGGCGTCGGCGATCTGCGGGGACGACAGCAACTGCATCGCGCGGCTTTCCAGGCCGTTGTAACTGCGGACGGCGGACTGGCGTTCGAGGCGGCGGCGTTCGTCGTCGAGTTGAGTGAGCAGTGTGCGGCGATGGTCGAGCCGGTCGAGCGAAACTTCCGGGAACGACTCCAGTCCGTTCAGACGGAAGTCCAGTTCGTCATCGGTGCAGTCGCGGAAATACGGATTGTCGGCCGAATTCTTCGCCAGGATCCGGGTGGCCATCGGGTTCCAGGCTTTCCCGAGCCACCCGGCGTACTGGCCGTTGATGTCGTAGCCCGCGAAGTGGCCGAGCAGCCGTGGCAGGTAGACGTAGCCGGGAAAGTCCGGGGGCGCTCCGCGCGCCTGCTGATCGAGATACGAGATGACCGACCCGTACGCCGGCCAGTCCTTGTCGGTGGCGTCGACGTTGTCCGCGCCGCGGTTGGCGGGCGGAATCGGCCGGCCGGTCTGGATGATGTGCGTGCCGTTATGGTCGTTCTGCGCGTGATTCACCGTGCGGATGACGCAGTACTTGTCCGATCGCTCGGCCAGCCGCGGCAGATGTTCGCAGATACGCAGGTCGGGAGTCCGTGCCGCAATGGGCCGGAACGGGCCGCGGATGTTGCTCGCGGCGTCCGGCTTCATGTCGAACGTCTCAAGCTGGCTCGGTCCGCCGTAGAGAAAGACGAACAGGACGGATTTCGCCCGTACCACCGGTGCATCGAGGGCCGCTTCGGCTGCCCAGACCTTGGGCAGACTCAAGCCGAGCAGTCCGGCGCCGCCAATCTGAAGCAGTTCACGCCGTGCGAGACCGCCGCATGTACGACGCGGATGGCTGAGGACGGTGAGCATCGCCTTCGCCGTTCTAGCTGAGGGAGACGCGGCAGCCGCTGCGCCGCATCACCCCAGTTTATTCATCGGAGAATGTTGATGCAATTGCGTTGAGCGCGTACGAAGCAGGGAAAAACAGGAGGGAACAGAGGTAACGAAGGAGGGCGAAGTAGGAGCACATTTCTTGCGTTGTGTCTTTTGAGGCGTTGTGGTTCAAAGGTCGGCCGGCAAAAAAGCGACCTCGCCGAACGGCAGGTCGATCGCCTGCCGGGAATCCTGCTGCTGCCGTGGCGACCCGAACGGAACACACATGACGCAGATTGAAGCGATTGGCGCAGATCAACGAACCTGCGGAACACACCGAACGCTTGAACCCGGCGAGTGGCGCCGCTGTACTCGTCAGTAAGAGTCCAAGTCATCGCGCGTCAGGCATTCGCGCACGATCTGTCGATGCCGCGCGGCCTCGAAACCGATCCGAACGTGATTCGCTTCAAGCCTGATCACCCAGATCTGGATGTCGTCGTCGATGTGAATCTGCTCCTGTAGGCGTCGCCACAACGTCACTCGTGATGCGACGGCAATGTCTTCAGGCATCAGCCGGACTCGCTGGGCGCCAGTCGCATTAACTGCAAGACGCACTCGCTCCCCGTCCAACTCGCATAACGCGACGGTGTACGCGTCCACCGTCACCGCTTCGCCGGGATGCATCGAAAGCACCAGCATTGGTGACCCTACGGGCGCGGGAAGAAAGTCTCGATGTCCACTATTGCCGGTTTTGGATGCTCTACGCTGAGCGGCTGCATGTCGCCCCACTCGGCCTGCTGTTCCGCCAACAGCGCCAGCAGCGTCTGCACGCGCTTGGCCTGTGCCGGATCGCCCGACAGGTCGTGCATCTCGTGCGGGTCATCCGCGAGATTGAAGAGTTGCGTGACGGCGACCTGCGGGTAGTGGATGAGTTTCCAGTCTCCCTGGCGCACGGCGCGTTGCACGTCGCGGTAGGCGAGAAACAGCGTGTCGCGGACCGCATCGACGCGCCCCTGGATCACGGGCGTGAGGTCGCGGCCGTCGATGTCGTCCGGTATCGGCACGCCGGTCAGGCCGCAGAGCGTCGGGTAAATGTCGAACAGGTAAGCGAATGCGTCGGATTCGCCGTGCGGGACGTCCGGACCGCGAACGATCAGCGGCGGCTTCATCCCGTCTTCGTACAGGTTCTGCTTACCGAATAACCCGTGACTGCCGATCGCGAGGCCGTGATCTGACGTGAGCACAACGATCGTGTTGTTCCATTCGCCACGATCGTCCAGCGTCGCAAACAGCCGGCCCAGCTGCTGGTCCATGTGGGTGATCATCGCGTAGTAGTCGTGCAGGTGCCGGCGGACCGCATCGGGAGTGCGGGGCCAGGCTTCCAGCTGCTCGTCGCGGACCAGCATTTCGCCGTTGTCGAACGGGTGAAACGGCAGGTAGTTGGCCGGCAGCGGAATGTCGTCGGCCTTGTAAATCGCCCGCGATTCCGGGTTCGTGCCGCGCGGATCGTGCGGGCCGGCGAATTCGATCAGGATAAAGAATGGCTTCTCTGCCGCCTGCTGTTCCAGAAACTCAATCGCCGCGTCGACCTCGGTGCGTCCCGAGAATCCGCCGGTCCGTTCCGCCTGGTCATCGAGGTAGCGGGATTGAGCGAACGCCTTGTGCAACGGATGCGGCGTGTTCCCGCGCTTGCCGATGTGAAAAGTGGCGTAGCCGGCGTCGGCGAACGACTTCCCCAGATGCGGACGTTGCTCGACGCCCTCGAGCCGGTACAGCGAGCGTCCGGAGTGCAGCATCGTCCGGCTTGGCATGCAGACCGCCGGCTGCATGCTGCCCATGCAGTAGGCGTTGTGGAATACGAAGCCCTCATGCACCAGCCGATCCATGTTCGGCGTGATGATGTGCGGATTGCCGAGCGCCGCGACCGTGTCCGCGCGCTGATCGTCGGTTACCAGCAACACGACGTTCGGTCGGCTGCCTGCGCCGGCAACTGTGGCGCCACCGATCGAAAGCAAGCACAGGAGCAGTGCAAATCGCGGGACACTCATTGCCGGCTTAACAATTCGTTTTGCAAGAGCGCTTGAACGCCGTATGGCAGAGGCAAAGTCACGCCGCATGCGAACCCATTTTACATCTCGCTCCAGTCCAGGATGACCTTCCCGGACTGTCCGGATTTCATCGCGGCGAAGCCCTGTTCGTAGTCGCCGGCGTGCAGCCGGTGCGTGATGACCGGCGAGATGTCGAGGCCCCCCTGCAGCATCACGGTCATCTTGTACCAGGTCTCGTACATTTCGCGGCCGTAGATGCCCTTGATCGTGAGCATGTTGAAGATCACGGTGTTCCAGTCGATCGACATCTCGTGCTCCGGGATGCCCAGCATGGCGATCTTTCCGCCGTGCGCCATGTTGGCCAGCATGTCGCGAAACGCGGCCGGGTTGCCGGACATTTCCAGCCCCACGTCGAAGCCCTCCTTCATGCCGAGTTCCTTCTGAACGTCGGCCAGCTTTTCGGTGCGGACGTCGACCGTCCGCGTGGCGCGCATCTTCTTTGCCAGTTCCAGCCGCCACGGGTTCACATCGGTCACCACGACGTACCGCGCCCCGGCGTACTGCGCCACCGCCGCTGCCATGCAGCCGATTGGCCCGGCCCCGGTGATCAGCACGTCCTCACCCAGCAGGTCGAACGACAGCGCCGTGTGCACGGCATTGCCGAACGGATCGAAGATCGACGCCACGTCGAGGTCGATTCCCGGCGCGTGATGCCAGACGTTCGTTTGTGGAACAGCGATGTATTCGGCGAAAGCGCCGGGACGGTTCACGCCGATCCCCTGCGTGTGCGCACACAGGTGCCGCCGGCCGGCGAGGCAGTTTCGGCAATGCCCGCAGACGACGTGCCCCTCTCCGCTGACGATCTCGCCGGGGAAGAAGTCATGGACGTTCGAACCGACTTCCAGCACTTCGCCCACGAACTCGTGGCCGACGACCATCGGCACGGGGATCGTCTTCTGGGCCCAGGCGTCCCAATTGTAGATGTGCAGGTCGGTGCCGCAGATGCCGGTCTTGCGGACCCTGATCAGCACGTCGTTGATGCCGGGCTTCGGTTCGGGAACGTCGTCGAGCCACAGGCCGGGCCGGGAATGCTGCTTGACGAGAGCTTTCATGGACGATGGTCGGAAGCCGGAGGTCTGAGTTCAGGCGACACGCGCGAGCGGCGCTGATTTAAGCACATGCGCACCGCAGGACATAGCCTGCGAGAAGAATTTGTCGTTGCCCCGCCGTCTGCTGTGGCAGGACGATCAATGCTCGTGCCACCGACCGTCGACTAGTCCGTGGCCGTCGATTCGTTCAGATCGATCAGGCCGTTTTTGTCGGCGTCGATCCGGTCGAAGTCCGCGCGCTCTCCCAGGAACTCACGCCAGGCGACGTCGTTGTCCTGGTTGCGGTCCATCCGTCGGAACCATGTCGGTCCGCTGGTGGACGGAGAAATGCGAGGAATGCCCGCAGCCTGCATCGCCGCAGGATTCTGGCGCTGCTGGTTGAGAAACTGCGGCCGGGCGCGGGACACTCGCAGCGCGAACTCGCTCCGCATCTCGCTGGGGCCAAATCGGCCGTCCTTGTCGTGGTCGTACTTCCGTACCCGGATCGACCCCTCCAGGAACTCCCGCGGAGACAGCCGGAAGTCGAAATTTGCATCCAGGATGTCGAACAACGTCTTGGCGTCGTCCGAGACCGTCAAAACCAGCGTCGCTTCGGCCAGCCCGGCATTGGTCTGCGCGTAGCTTTTGACCTCCGCCAGTTGCACCATGCCGTCCCCATTGGCGTCGATGCCGGCAAATTCCACGTCGGGCAATGGGATTGTCTGCAGCATCCCGCGCAGCTGCATGAACTCGGTGGCATCCAGATAGTCGTTGTTGTCGGCGTCGGCCTGCTGAAACTGGTTCCCCGCGAAATTCGCCACCGTCTCGGCGTCGGAGGCGCCCCCCTGGCGATTGTTCGACGCAAGCACCTTGACCGGCATGCCGGCCAGGCGCAGC
>JAEUIG010000362.1 GCA_016795125.1 Planctomycetaceae bacterium
TCCGATGCCCGATCGAGTGCGACTGGCGGTTCAGCGTGAGCAGCCGCGCCGCATCCCGTCGCTGCGCGGGCGAATCGGCGATTCGCTCCGGCGGCAGGACGTAGTCGTAAGCGTCGAGAAGATCCGGATCCATTACGGACCGTTTAGCGGACGCATCGCAGATGCGTCAAACGCTCGGCGATCGATTGACGCTGGCGCCGAACCTCATGTCGTTGGTCGCTCGCCCTCACCCCCGGCCCCTCTCCCGGAGGGAGAGGGGAGTCAGCGTAGGGTGCGGCTGGCCGCACCGCACACGCAACTGCGAAGGTGCGTCAAGACGCACCCTACCGGTGTTGGGAGTGCCACCCAGTTTAACCGTCAGAACAGGGAGACGAGCGGTTCGCCTTCGGCCAGCAGGTTGAAGACGCGGCCGTCGCGGTCGCGGGCTTCGAGGTCGTGGATGCCCATGGCATGGTAGACGGTCTTCGCGACGTCGCCCGGCGTGCACGGGTTATCAGCCGGGTACTCGCCGAACTTGTCGGAGGCGCCGTAGGCCTGGCCCCCCTTGATCCCGCCCCCGGCCAGCACGTCGCTGAGGCAGTACGTCCAGTGATCCCGACCGGCCCCGGCGGTCCCGCCCGAACGTGGATCGCCGATCTTCGGCTTGCGACCCATCTCGGACGTGATCATCACCAGCGTCTGGTCCAGCAGTCCGCGGTCGTGCAGATCGCCGATGAGCGCCGAGTAGCCGCGATCGAAATCCGGCAGCAGGTTTTCGCGCAGGCAGGCGAAGTTGCTGCCGTGGGTGTCCCAGCCGCCGCCGCTCTTGCAGCGTTCCGGCACCAGTCCCTCGTGCTCGACCCAGAACACGGTGACAAACGGCACGCCGGCCTCGACCAGCCGCCGCGCCAGCAGCAGGCTCATGCCGTTGATGGTCTCGCCGTAGCGCGCCCGCACTTCCGGCGATTCGCGGCTGACATCGAAGGCATCGGTGGCTGCCGAGGACATCAGCAGCGAGACCGCGCGTTCCTGCTGCCGCGACCACAACTGCGCATCGGCAGCCGCGTCGAAATTCCGCCGCGCGGCATCGACCGATTGCAGCAGCGCGTTGCGTTCCGTCAACCGCGTTGAGTTGACCTTCGTGTCCAGGACGAGCGACGGTGCGTGGAACTTCAGCGGCTCTTTGAAATTGCCGTCGACATACAGCGGGTCGAACTCGACTCCCAGTCGCGCTGCGAACTGGCCCGGTCGCGTGTAGGGCGCTCGGCTGGGTTTGAACGGCAGAGTAATGGCGTTGGTCAGCGTGGGATGCGGCGGCCGTCGCGAGGCGGCGACACAGCCCAAGTAGGGCCAGTCGTCCGGCATCGGCGTGCGGTTGTTCCCCAGCGACAGGAACGACGGATCGGGGCGGTGGCCGGTGAGGTTGTGGTAATAGCCGGCGTGGTGGTCGTTGGTGTTGACGGCGCCGTCGATGGACCGGATGACCGCCAGATGATGTCCCTGTTGAGCCGTCAGCGGCAGATGTTCCGACAGGAACAGTCCCGGCGCCGAGGTGGCGATGGGATTGAACTCGCCGCGGTACTCGATGGGGGCCTTCGGCTTGAGGTCCCACATGTCGATGTGGGACGACCCGCCGCACAGGAAGAACAGGATCGTCGACTTGGCGCGCCCGCCATTAGTTTCGGCCGGTGCGGCGGCAGCGACCTGCGGCCGGCCGAACTGCAGTCCGGCGAAGCCGAGCCCGGAAGCAACCAGGAATGTGCGGCGGGGGAGTTGGCTCATGACATCGAAGGCCGCGAAACCGCAAGCGACTTCGGTTTCGGCTTGAGGATTCGTGATGTTCCGGTCGTTACGCGAGGATCGTCCCGATCGGCTGGCCCCCGTGTGCGATCTCCATCGGCCGCCCGGTCTCGTCCGGCACCCGCAACTCGGGCGAGATGCCGAGGCAGTGGTACACCGTCGCGCAGATGTCCGACGTGCTGACCGGCGCCTCTTTCACGTACGCGGCCTGCGAATCCGACGCGCCATGCACGGCCCCCCCCTTGATGCCGCCGCCGGCGAACATTGCGCCGTAGCAGTTGGTCCAGTGATCGCGCCCCGCATTGCCGTTGATCCGCGGCGTGCGTCCCATTTCGCTCATCACGACCACCAGCGTTTCGTCGAGGAGGCCGCGTTGATCCAGGTCGGCGATCAGCGCGGAGTACGTCTGGTCGAACCCTGGCAGCTTGTTCTCCCGGAGAATGCTGAAGTTCTTGGTGTGCGTGTCCCAGGCGTCGTAGTCGATATTGACCGGTCCCCAGAACAGGTCCC
Organism: Planctomycetaceae bacterium; assembly: GCA_016795125.1. Lineage (GTDB taxonomy): Bacteria > Planctomycetota > Planctomycetia > Planctomycetales > Planctomycetaceae > JAEUIG01. Next base: position 2,290 of record JAEUIG010000362.1, read on the forward strand.
ACGTCACGTTGACGAACCGCACGCCACGCTCGACCAGGCGACGGCCGATCAGCGTGCACTGGCCGAACAGGCTGTGGCCGTAGCGGTCGCGCGTCTCGGCCGATTCGTCGTCCAGCGTGAATGCCGACTGCAGGTCGGCCGACGTGAGCAGGTCGAACGCGCGACCGTAATTGCGATTGAACGACTCGGTCCGTCCGGAGTTCGCGATGCGTTGCACGCCGTCGGAGAACTGAGTCTGCAGCGAACGCCGCGACCGCAGGCGATCCAGTGTGAGTCCGTCGAGCGGTTCCGACGCGGGAAGCCGCGGCATGCCCATCACGACCTGCGGCGATCCGGGAGTCGGCTTGGTCGCGCCTTCGGCCATGTGCGGAATGCATTCGGTCGTGAGCGCGTCGTACCGCTTCCCAAGAAACCCGCCGTACGGTCCGGCGCGGCGGATCGCCTGGCCCCAGCCGAGATACGTCGGCATGTAGACGTAGTCCGGCAGTCCCATGCCGTGCCGGCCTTCCTTCACGCGCAGGTATTCGCAGACCGAGCCCATGCTGGGCGGGAAGCGTTCCGACGTCACCGTGTTGTCGACGACGGGAACTTCGTAGCCGGTGTAGGTCGGCAGCGTGTTGTGACAACCCGCCTTGTGCGTCAGCGAGCGCACCAGGGCGACCTTGTCCATCAGCTGCGCCGTCTGCGGCAGGTGCTCGCAGATCTGCACGCCGGGGACCGTGGTGGAGATCGGCTTGAACTCGCCGCGAATCTCGGCCGGTGCTTCCGGCTTGAGGTCGAACATGTCCTGCGTGGCGGCGCCGCCGAGCAGGAACAGCAGGATGACGCTCTTCGCTTTGCGGGTATCGAGCTGGCCGGCGTCTTCGGCGGCGAGCAGGTGCGGCAGGCCCAGTCCTCCCAGCGCAGTGAGTGCGCCGGCGCGCAGAGTTTCCCGACGGGTGATCCCGTCACAGCAACGTCGGGGGCTTCCGAGAACCGTCAACATTCGGCGACTCCGTCGCTGCCGTGCAGCACTGCACTCTCTGTCGGACAAGCGGTTTCATCGTATCAACGATTATCGATCACAGCCAACGGCGTGTAGAGAGAAAAAGGGTGCGAGTCGAGAATCCGACCGAGAGGTTCGTACCATTGCCGTTGAAATCC
>JAEUIG010000390.1 GCA_016795125.1 Planctomycetaceae bacterium
ACCGTTATACGTCACCTTGAAGACGTCGGTTGCCGACGGACACAGGTACGTCTGGATCATCTCCTGACCCCACGTCTGGTTCGCCGCGAAGTTCCCCATCACCGGCAGTCCGTTCGCCGAATCGCGCGCGTCATTGGACGCCCAGGTGAGGTTGAACTGGTTGAACAGGTTCCCCTGGTCGATGTACGGCAGGATCATCGTCCAGCCCGTGTGATTCAGGATGAACGTCTGCCCGTCCGCCGCCGCGCCCGACGCGTTCGTCACGCCGGTGTAGATCAGACCCGCCGGGAACTGGTTGAAGTTGTCGTGGTAATTGTGCATGGCCAGGCCAATCTGTTTCAGATTGTTCTTGCACTGCGTGCGTCGCGCCGCCTCGCGCGCCTGTTGCACCGCCGGCAGCAGCAGGGCGATCAGGATGGCGATAATCGCAATCACCACCAGCAGCTCGATCAGCGTAAAGCCAGAACGACGTCGCATGAGCGCCTCGACTTTTCTGGAGACATGGTGCTCGGCTCGCGCAGTGCACGGGCACTGCAGCGATCGAACCCTGGGTGGTACAACGCTGTCACTTGCGCGAGTTGAGAGAGAGAAGTGCGATCGTACCGCGTTGCCAGCGGATCGCATCGGGGTGGATCTGGAAAGCCGGATCAGGGTGGCCCTGATGTCGGCCGGCGACTGGCAGATTGCGGGGTGGCCGATTTTGCGATGCAGCGCGAGTGCTGCGAACCACGCCTCGGTGGCAACCGCAACGCCGGCGCGTACAATCCGCGGCATGAGCACCGCATCCCGCCATGTTCTCCGCGCCGGCATGGTCGGCCTGGGGATGATCTTTGACGAAACCTACCGCCCGTTCTTCGAGCGTGTTCATCGCGACGGCCTCTACGACCGCCGCTTCGGCGATGTGGACGTCCCGCTGAGCGCCGTCGCCACCCGCACCGGCATGCGCGCCCTCGCCTACCAGTCCGAGTCCAAGGGCAAGATCGCCGACTTCCGCAACCTCGCCGGCGCTGACTCCGTCGACAAGCTGCTCGACGCCGAACCGAGCTTTGTCTGTGTCGCCACGCCCGACAACCGCCACTTTGAACCCTGCAAAAAGGTCCTCGCCGCCGGGTGTCACCTGCTGGTCGAAAAACCCTCCGTGCTCAAGCTGCAGGAACTCGACGAGCTGGTCGAACTGGCCCGCCAGCAGAACGTGCTCGCCAAGGTTGTCTATCACAAGCTTCTCGACCCCGATCACAAGAAGCTCCGCACGTTCGTCGCCGACGGCCTGCTGAAGCATGTCAACAACGGCTACTGTTCGCTGCTGGAGCCCAAGCAGATTTCCAGCGGCCAGTTCGCCGAATGGATCAAGGGCCGCAACCCCGGCACTTACGTCGCCTGCCACTACATCAAGCTGATCGACTTCACCTTCGGGGGAAAGTTGAAGTCGGTCACGGCCGGCGGTCAGCGGGGGCTGGTCGGCCCGGCCCACGGACCGACGTGGGACAGCACGCAGATGAAGCTGACCTATGAGTACGACGACGGCCGCGAAGCCGCGTTCGACATTCACACTTCCTGGGTCACGCCCGACAACTTCCCCGGCTACGTCGAGCAGGAGGTCCAGTTCCGGTTCGACAACGGCGTCTGGAACGGCCACTCCCGCAAGCGCGGCGTGGAATGCACGATCGAAGGCCGCACTCCCTTTACAACCAAGATCACGATGAACAACCACTACAACGGCACGTTCGTCGAGCCGTGGGGGGAACGCGCGCAGCGCGGATACGGCGTGGAAGTCATCGAGCGGTTCGTCCGCGAGCTGGCACAGGTCGAGTTCGGCGGGCCGCGCGAACAGCGTGACGACCGCCTCGCCGCGGCCGCGTCGTTGGCCTACAACGACCTCGCCGCCGATCGCCAGGTGGTCGCAGCCGTCCAGGCTCTAGAGGCAATTCTCGCAGAGGCCGCTCAGGGACGCCCGGATGGCGTCGTGCGCGTCAACGGCGAGCATGGAGGACTGGTGCTGTATCGGCCCGGCCAGTCCGAGCCGAACGTCCTTTACGCGCCGCCCGTGTAAGTCGCCGGCTCTCGCGGGCGCGTCGCTGAGCCCGCAGGAGCTTGTCATGCCGACCGATCCCCGCCAGAAACTGCAGAAACTCCTCGAACGCTTCTCGCAGGCGATGCTCGTCACCCGGACGGCCGACGGGCATCTCCGCGCTCGTCCCATGGCACTGGCCGATGTTGATGAGGCCGGCGATCTCTGGTTCGCCACCGCCCGCGATTCGACCAAGATTGAAGAGATTCACTTCGACCGCAATGTCTGCGTTACGTTCCAGGACAGCAGTCATTACCTCTCCGTCGGCGGCCTCGCCCGCTGCGAGACGGACCGCGACCGCATCGACGAACTGTGGCAGGAGACCTGGCGCATCTGGTACCCGAACGGAAAAGACGATCCTGCACTCACCTTGCTCGTCGTCGAAGCCCACACCGGTGAATACTGGGACAACAGCAGCGTCGAAGGGCTGAAGTACCTCTTCAACGCCGGCAAAGCCCTGTTGAGCGGCGAACGAATCGAGATCGATCCGGAGCAGCATCACAAGGTCGCGCTGTAATCGCCCTTGTTCGACACTGACCGGGACAGCCACGACCGTCAAGGAGCGAATAACGCGTCGAGCGCTCCCTGACGGTCGCGGCTAGTCCAACAGCTTCGTCAGCATTCGCCCCATGCTCCGATGCACCTTTTCCCCGGTGTTGAACGGAAACTATGCCGGATGTTCGCGATCGTACTGCCGGCTAACCTTGCGCCGTGCGACGCGCTCCAGTCCCATCGCGCGCGGCCATCACTTCACGCACGGAGCGGACGCCATGTCACATCAACTTCAGATTCTCGCGGCGGTCGGCATCGTCGCGTGGTCGCTGAACTCCGCCGCCGTCGCGCAGCCTCCTGCGAGTGGTGCGCCCGACGCGGCCTCGGCTTTGCAGGATCGACCGACCTTGAACGAGCCGCCGCTGCGACAGCGGTCGTTTCTCAGGGCCAGCAGTTTGATCGGCGTGCCGATTCAGGGAACGGGCGACGTGCGACTCGGCGTCGTCGGAGACATCCTGATCGATTCGGCCAC
>JAEUIG010000477.1 GCA_016795125.1 Planctomycetaceae bacterium
CCACGAGCTCCCATCGGCGGAAAGGGATGCACGGCCACGATCTGGATGGAAGCGCCCTCGATCTCAATCCGCGTCGAGATCGCTTCGTTACTCTCGCTCATCGGCGAAAACGCAATATCCTGCAACGGCCATCGCGAATAGATCGCGATGCCAAAGTTTCCGACGTTTGACTGCACCGCCGAGTAGGGATGAGATGACGACAGCGCCCCCAGACGATGCTCCCACGCTGGCGTCACTTCCAGCACGACGACGATGTCGGGATTCGTCTGCTGGACGAATTCCACCACGCGCTCCGGCGTTGGATTGCCGGAGTACACGTTGATCGATGCGAGCGTGAACGACGGCGAGCCGGCGTCGACCTGGCGATCGACCGTCGCCCCCTCCGAGAGGAGAAACGGAGCGAGCCACCACCCGTTCACGCACAGCAGGATTGTGGCCGCCGCGCACCAGCGCCATTGCCGCAACACGAAGAACAAACCAGCCGTCATCAGCAGCATGACAGCGTATTGCACTCGGAAATGGCAAAACAGCTCCAGTGGCCAGGCGTACGCAGCGCCGCAGGCACCGATCGTCGGCACGCCGACGGTGAAGGTCGCCAACTCAGCCGCGCGACCGAGTGCCGCACGGAATCGGCCTGGAGCCGGCAGTGGAGCGGGTGCGTCTGATTCGGAGTTCGGTGGCGGCATGCCCGGACTGTCAACGCGGGAAGCAGAGCTTCGCGGTGAGTGCTTCCTCGGCTGTAGGCGGGACCGAAGGATCGTCCAGTTTCCCACCGTCCTACCCACTACCCACTACCCACTACCCACTACCCACTACCCACTACCCACTACAAACTACCCACTACAAACTTTGCAGATACCGCACGAGCGCGTCCAGATCCGGCTCGCTGAATCCCTGCGGCACCTGATGGCCGTACTCCGCGAACACCGCCTGCAGATCGGCCGCTCGGCCGTCGTGGAACAGCCGACCCTGCTGGCTCACCCCGCGCAGCGACGGCGGGTTGAATTTCGTCGCCCCTTCCTCGTCGCTCAGGCCGACTTCGACCACCTGGTCGCTGGTGAACGTCAGCGGCGGTACATGGCACGCTGCACATCCGCTGCCATTGAACACTTCCCGACCGCGGACGACGAGGCGCTCATCGTCGGGAGACACAGTTTCCGGGCGCAATGGCGGCGGCGGCTCGAGCGTGTGCAGGTACGCGACAAGGTCGTTGATCTGCTCCGGCTCGAGATCGCCGACCATCGACGATCGGACCGATTGTTCCGTCTGTTCGTGCAGCGTCCGCAGGCTGCCGTTCCAGGCCCACGGATTGTTATCCCGCGTCCCCAGCAGGGACAGGATTCGCTTGGGAGTGCCGAACGTGCCGTCGCCGTGGGTATCGGACAGCAGGCCGTTGGAGTGGCCATCGGTGTGGCACGTGTGGCAACTGATCCAGCCGTCGTGCGAGGTGCGGGCGTCGAAGAACAGCGATTCGCCACGCTGCTGCGGCCCCGGCTCTGGCATCGGACCAAGAGCCACCTGGCGATCGAGTTCGCCGGACGCAGTGTCGATGACCGTGAGCGAATCGTCGAGCGTATTGACGATCACCGCCTTGCCGATCTGGGGGATGACCGCGACGGCGCTCGGCCTGCGGCCGGTGGGAATGGTGGGGGAGATGATCGGGTGCATCGTCGGGAACGTCTGAGCCTTGTCGGTTCCTGCCGAAACAGCCAGCAGGCGGTCGTTCGCGACAAACACCAGCCCGGTCGGGTCGGCTGCTCCGCCTCCCGCTGTGCCGAACGGCATCGCCCGTCCCATCTCGACCGGATCGAGTTCCGGGTTCACGAGCGCATCCACCGGCAGCACGCGGATCAGGTTCTCGACGAGGTTGCCCCAGTGAATGCTGTCGTACGTCGTCGGCGCGTACTGATCGAGAAACTGGTGCGCGACGAACAGATCGCGACCACTCGGGGAGAGCGCCATCCCGCGGATATTGTGCCCCGGAATCTCGCGGACGTTCTCGACAGTTGCCGCCTGCAGGTCGACGATCGCCAGTCGGCCTCCGAAACTGTCGGCCACGACGAGGCGATGGTCCGGCAGCGCACACTGCGCGCGCGGCGCGAACGGAAGTTCAGTTTCGACGCGGAGCGTGAGGACGCTGTCCGGCGACGGTGCCGACCGATTCACATCGAACAGCGTCAGCCGGCGGGTCCAGAGCGACGTGACTGACGCGGCCTGGCCGTCAGCCGACAACGCGACGCTGACCGGAAAGTGTGCGACCGGGACCCGGGCGGTCACCGACACTCCGTCGACGCGGCGCTCGAGAACAATCAGTTCGTGTGCCAGCGAGTCGACCGCCAGCAGCCGGTTGCCGTCGATCGCGATGATGTCCGCCAGTTGCCGGCCGATGCTCTGCTCCGAGACGACGCTCCAATCAGTGGTGTCGACCAGGGAGATGCTGCCGCTGTCGCGATGCGCGACGGCGAGCAGCCGGCCGTCGTCAATCGCCGCAGCGGCCACGGGCCGGCGAAAATGCGGGGTATTGTGCAATTCGTCTGTGCAGAAGGCGGACGATGTCTGCGTAAAGGTGAAGACAATCAGCAGTCCGATTCGACTCGACATGCAGCATTCCCAAATCGTCATCGCGGCGAGGTTGCTCTCAACACATCCATGCTACTCGAC
>JAEUIG010000404.1 GCA_016795125.1 Planctomycetaceae bacterium
GACATCATTCACCAGGACCCCGTCCTGTCGCAGGTCAAGCTGATCGCCGAGCCGTGGGACCTCGGCGAAGGAGGTTATCAGGTCGGCAACTTCCCGGTCGGCTGGACCGAATGGAACGGCCGCTACCGCGACACGGTCCGCAGCTTCTGGCGCGGCGACGGGCACGCCGTCTCGGAATTCGCCACCAGGCTCACCGGCAGCAGCGACCTGTACGAACACAACGGCCGCCGCCCGTATGCCAGCATCAACTTCGTCACGTCGCACGACGGCTTCACGCTGCAGGACCTGGTGTCCTACAACCACAAGCACAACGAGGCGAACCGTCACGGCAACCAGGACGGCGAGAATCACAACATCTGCTGGAACTGCGGCGTCGAGGGGCCCAGCGACGACCCCGAGATCAAGCGCTTCCGCGAGCGTCAGAAGCGCAATTTTCTGGCCACGCTGATGCTGTCGCAGGGCGTCCCGATGCTCCGGTCCGGCGACGAGCTGAGCCACACGCAGCAGGGAAACAACAACGCCTATTGCCAGGACAACCAGATCAGCTGGCTGCGCTGGGACATGTCAGCGCACCAGCAGCAGTTCCTGGACTTTGTCATCAAGGTGATCCGGCTGTGGCGCGGGAATCCAGTGTTCCAGCGTCGACAGTTTTTCCAGGGTCGGGAAATCCGCGGCGTCCGGGTCAAGGACATCCACTGGCTGACGCCCAGCGGCGAGGAAATGAGCGATTCCGACTGGCATTCCAGCCACGCCCGATGCCTGGGAATGCGCCTGGAGGGGGTGATGCAGGACGAGTTCGACGAGCGCGGCCGTCCGGTCGTGGGCCATACGGTACTGATGATGATGAATTCGCTCCCGGACCCGGTGCCGTTCGCCGTGCCGGTGCTGTCGCCGGACGTCTCCTGGCGCGTCGTGCTCGATACCTCGCGGCGCCGGCTGCCCCGGCGGCGCTTCCGGCCCGGAGACTCCTACGCACTCCAGCCGCGATCCATGGCCATCCTGCAGCTGCGGCCGCATGCCTCAACCGCCACGGAACTCGTGGGGCGATCGTTGAAATCACTGTTCACGCTGAATCGGTCTTCCTCGCCGGACGAGGCCGAGGATCCCGCCGAACCGTTGACCGAAGTCCCTTCCCCGCAATCGTAACGGACACAAGTCCACCGCCGATTCAAGACGGTATCTCGCACACCTGCGGGTCGCGTGTTACTGTGGCAACGCGGAATTGACCACCCGGGCGATGCACTGAAGGGAGCGACTGCGTGTGGACTGTTGAAATGCTGGTGATGGCCCTGATGGTGGCCGTCAACAGCGTGTTCGCCGCCTACGAAATTGCGCTGGCGTCGATCGGCCTCGGGCGGCTGGATACGCTCGCCAATCAGCGCCGCAGCGGCGCTGCCGCCGCGCTGCGCATGCGAAACAACATGGAGGCGAGTCTCGCCGTTGTGCAGCTCGGCATTACGCTCGTCGGTGCGGTGGCGGCCGCCACGGGCGGCGCCGGCGCCGAGGAAATGATCGAGCCGTGGCTGCGGAACACGATCGGGCTGGGGGACACCGCCGCTCAGTTTGCCGCGATCGGCCTGGTCGTCCTGCCGCTGACGGTCATCACCATCATCTTCGGTGAGCTCGTGCCGAAGGTCTTCGCCCTCCGGCACAAGGACTGGGTATGCCTCAAGCTGTCTCCGCTGATGGAGTGGTTTGCCTTGTGCGTGTGGCCAGCCGTCTGGTTCTTCGAGACGTCGGTCGACCTCATTATGCGACTCGGCTCGCGCTGGCAGCCCAAGCAGGGGCAGGGGGGACACTCGGAAGAGGCGGCGCTGCAGGAGCTGCGGGCAATTGCCGCGCTCGCGCGGATGTCGCGGCTGATCGGCGCCCGGGAAGAGGGGATCATCGTCAATGCGGCGCGGCTGTCGAACCTGCCGATCCGGCGGATCATGCTGCCCGCCGACTACATCAGCACGCTCGGCCTGAATGACGAGCTCGCGGACGCCCTGATCGCCGCGCATCACGACATGCACACCCGCTTTCCGGTCACCGAACGACCCAACGATCCGCAGTCGATCGTCGGCTATGTGAACTTCAAGGACATCGTCGCCTGCATGCGCATCTCGCCGCATGAGCCGTCGATCCGCGCCATCATCCGCCCGCTGTCGTCCCTACAGGCGGACCAGTCGGTGTCGGCGGCGCTGGAGCAGCTGATCCGCGAGCATCATCACATCGCGCTGGTCCGCGACGCACAATCGACGGTGGTCGGAATGGTCACGCTGGAGGACATCATTGAAGAGCTGGTGGGCGAGATTCACGACGAGTTCGACCGGTTGCCGGCGCATATTACTTCCGCCGGCACGGGCTGGGTCGTGGGGGGCGGGACCAGCCTCGCCCAACTGGCGCGGATTACGGGCGTCGAACTGCCGGCGGAGCATGACGGACATTCGGCGGCGCCGACGACCCTCAACGAATGGGTGCTCAGGCACCTGGGACGCCCCGTCGACCGTGGTGAGGAGGTCCGGATCGACGGCGTTCGCATCCTGATTCGCAAGGAACGCCGGCAGTCGGTCCAGGAAGCGCACCTGAGCAGGGAGGCCGTCCCGGCTCCCAAATAGGGATCAAGGTGCGGGTTGCAACGAGTGCGCCAGTGGCTTTTCGGCGCACAACCGGCGCCCCTGGCGAATCCATTTGCCACAAGT
>JAEUIG010000475.1 GCA_016795125.1 Planctomycetaceae bacterium
TGCGACTGCAGGATTTGCTGCTCCTGGCCGTGCGCATGGGCCTGCTGGCACTGCTGGTGTTCGGCATGGCGCGGCCCTGGGCGAAAGGCGGGCCGTTCAGCGTATTCTCGCCGGTCGATGCCCGCGACATCGCCATCGTGCTCGACGGTTCGTACAGCATGGGTTGGGAAGGGACCGGAGTGACACCACGCTCCGTCGCCATTCAGCGCGCGCACGAACTCCTCGACCGCTGCCGCGCCGGCGACACCGTGACCCTGATCGACGCCCACGAACAACCGTTGACGATTCCGCCGGCGGCCACGACCGACATCGCACAGGTGCGCCAGGCGCTCGACGCCCTGCCACCGGCGACCGGAACATCGCGACTCGCCTCTGCCGTCGCCGATGCCGTCCAGTCGCTGGCGTTCACCACCAATGCCACCCGGCACGTCGTGGTGCTGACCGACCGCCAGGCCCTCCCCTGGCTTCCCCTGGAAGACGCCGCCTGGACAAGACTCGCCGAACTGCAGCGCAGCCTGCCGCTGGCGCCGCGCGTCTATCTCCTCGATGTCACGAACGGGGCCGATGCGCCACGCGATAATGTCGCCGTCGGTCCGCTCGACCTCTCGCGCGACCTGACAGTGCCCGGGTTTCCCCTGAGGGTGCGGACCACCTTGCAGCAATCGGGCGACGCGCCGCTGGAACGCCGCGTAACGGTGGAAATCAACGGTCAGCGACTCGACGACAAGGCACAATCGGTCGCGATCCCGCCCCACGGGCGGACGCCGGTCGAATTCGAGCATCGATTTGCCGCGACGGGATCGTACGTGATTGCCGTGACTGTCGAGCCGGACGACCTGCCGGGCGACGACAGTTCCGCCGCCGCGATTGTCGTCGACCGCGGCCTGCCGGTCCTGCTGATCGATGGCGACCCACAGGCCGATCCGGTCAAGAGCGAGACCTACTTTCTGAAGGCCGCGTTCTCGCCGGCCGACAATCAGACGCCCTGGGTTGCGGCCGAGTCGATCGATTGGCGTCAATGGACACCGGCGGACCTCCAAAATCGCGTGGCTGTGTTCCTGTGTAACGTCCCCCAGTTCAGCGACGAGCAAATCGCCGCATTGCGGCAGTACGTCGCCGATGGCGGCGGACTGATCATCGCCCCCGGCGATCGCGCGGCGCCCGATGCATACACGTCGCTCTCCGCAGCCGGTCTTCTTCCGCTGCCGCTGGCAGAGCCCCGGCGCGAACAGGACTACACGCTGCGTCCCATCCTGATCGATCCGCAGAGTCTGGAAACCGGGTGGCTGTCTCGATTCCGAACCGAAACCGGCGTCGATCTCGCGCAGACCCGGTTCGCCTCCTGGTGGGGACTGGACGGAACGAAACCGGAACCTGCCGCAGCAGCGCAGCCAACGCAAAGCAATCGCGAGACGACGGCCGGCGCACCCACGGTCGACGCCCGTCTCAAGACTCTCGACCCGCTCATCGTCAGCAGCAGCCTGGGACGCGGAGCAATCGTCGAACTCGCCGTGCCTTTGGACGCCGACTGGTGCACGCTCCCTACGCGCAACGACTTTGTGCCGTTCGTGCACGAACTGGTGTTCGCGCTGGTTTCGCGTGAAACAGACCGCAACGTGCCGGTCGGAAGTCGCCTGCGGGTTCCCCTGGGCGAAAACGAGCGGGCCAGGGACTGGACGTTCCTCGGGCCGGACGGCGCAAAAACTCCCGGACGTGGAACCGGAGAGATCAGCCGTGTCGCCGAACTTCCGTCCGCCGCTCTAGCCGGCGTCTACGAAGCGGAGTATCAACCCGATCCGCGCCGCCGCGAGTACTTCGTCGCCCTCGCCGACCGGGCGGAATCCAATCTCGCGCCGCTCGATCCGCAGCAGATCGAACTGCTGAAAACGAGTCACGGCGTGCAACTGGTCGGCGACCTGGACGCCTACGCACAGGCCACCCGCGCCGAACCGGCCCCGGTCGAACTCTGGCGCTGGCTGCTCCTCGCGGCATTGGCGGCACTCGTCCTCGAGACCATCATCACCCGGTCCATGGTCCGCCGCGGACACATGGACGTGGAAGAGGCCTTCGCGGAGGCCGCTTGACGTCAAGGACCGCGTGGTGGAGCTCTGATTTGTCAATTGTCATTGGTCATTGGTCATTGGTCATTGAAGTTGCATCGCCGCATACCCAATGCCCAATGACAAATGACTATTGACCAATGACAAATCACGAATGTCGATGCATCGTCGATCGGCTATTGACACCCTACAATCGTATGTGCGTTCCGGATCCATGACTTCACTCTCATGACGCTGCTGCATCCCGGCATTCTGCTTGGCCTGGCGCTGGTCGCGGTCCCGTTGATCGTGCACCTGCTGATGCGCCAGAAGCCGAAAAAGCTGGTGTTTCCAGCGCTGCAACTGCTGCAACGCCGGCGAAAGCAGAATTCGCGGCGGCTCCGGCTCCGGCACGTCTGGCTGCTGCTGCTCCGTATGCTGGCCATCGCGCTGGTCGTGTTCGCCATCGCGCGACCCACCCTCCCGGCAGCGAACTTCGCGCTGTCTCCGCGCGAGTGGCTCACGCTGGCCTTCGTCATCGCCACCGCAGTCGCGGTGTACTCCGTCATGTTGCTCCGCTGGCGGCGACAGTTCCCCCCTTACGTTTACGCCACCAGGCGGTCCGCGCTCCGCGGCTGGACCACCGGCGCGACGCTGCTCGCGCTGCTGCTGCTGGTCGGCTGGCCGTACCAGCGGCGCGTGGCGGCCGAAATGACGGCCCCCGCGCCCGACGCCCGCATCGACGTTCCCGTCGCCGCCATCTGCCTGTTTGATACGTCGCTCAGCATGGGGTACCAGCAGGCCGGCAAGACCCGGCTCGACATGGCCTGCCAGATCGCCCGCGAACACGTCGGCGTGCTGCCCGACGGCAGCAAGCTCGCCGTCGCCGACGATGCGTCCGACAATCCGGTCGTCTTCCAGTCGACGCTCGCCTCGGCGCTCGCACGCATCGACGACCTCGAACTGCACGCGGCGACACTGCCGCTCAATGAGCGCGTCCGCGCGTCGCTCCAGTCGCAGGGCGACGATCGGCGGCAGTTGCTGCAGGAGCAGGGGGAAACAGACGGCGGAGCGCAGCGGGACCGCTACGTACGGCGCGTGTACGTCTTCACCGACATGGCCGCAAGCGCCTGGCGCGGCGGCGGGTCTCAACTGCTGCAGGAGCAGCTCGACAAACTCGAGAACGTGCAGATGTTCGTCATCGACGTCGGCGAGCTGCAGCCGCAGAACGTCGCCGTCTCTGCCGTCTCGGTCTCGCGGCAGCGGATCGCCAAGGGCGGCAGCCTGCTCGTCGGCGCGACAATCGAATCGATCGGCCTGCCGCCAGGCGAGCGCGTCGTGGAACTCACCCTGACCGACGGCGGCCGTCCGCCGATCGGCCCGTTGAAACGCACGGTCGCGCTGGAAACCGGAGCGCCGCAGCGCATTGAGTTTGATCTGCTGAGCGCCCTGTCCGGCCCGGTGATCCAGGGAGAAGTGCGGCTGGTGTCGGGCGATCCGCTGACGGCCGACGACACGCGATACCTGTCGGTCGATGTCGGTCCGGCGCCGAAGGTGCTCGTCATCGCGCCGACCGCCGCACAGGCGCAGTTCTGGATGGACACGCTCAATCCCGGTGAAGAGACCCGCTTCGAATCGAAGTACGGCACGCCGCCGCGACTGACCGACGCGAATCTGGACGACTACGACGCCGTCTGCCTCATCAACGTCCCGCAGCCAACGGACGACCAGTGGCAGCGGCTGGGACGATTCGTCGACGCCGGCGGCGGGCTGGCGATCTTTCTCGGCGTGGCGGAAGAGGAACTGTCGCTGGCTTACAACCGCGCCCAGGCGCAGGCGTTCCTGCCGGCGCGACTCGATGCGTACTCCGCCAAGGGGGCCTGGAGGCTGCAGATCAATGCCCTGGAACACCCGGTGTTCCGCAAGATACGCGAGTTCGCCGATCGCGGCGCCGTCGGCGTGCTGCAGGGCGAACTGGAGATCAACCGCTTCTGGAAAGTCACGCCGACCGACGACACCGCGGTGATCGCGAGCTACTCCGACGACGACCACTCGCCCGCAATCCTCGCGCGGAACCACGGCAAGGGACGCGTCGTCATGATCACCACCGCCGTCGATTCCAAGCACTTTCGCCGCGAATGGAACACGCTGACCAAGCTGGTCAACTCCTGGGCCTGGCTGGCCCTCGCGCATCCGCTCGTGGAACACCTCGCGCGACTCTCGGACGCAACCTACACGGTCGACGCCGGCGAAGCCGTCACGATCCCGCTCCCGTCCGGCGACCCGGTCCTGCTGCGCCGGCCGAACCTCACGCAGACGACGCGAACTCCGAAGCCCGCCACCACGCAACTGATCATCGACGATGCGGACATCCTCGGTCACTACACGCTCGTCCAGCCCGGCAATGGTCCGACGCTGGCCGGATTCAGCGTCAATCCTCCGGCCGGCGAAAGCAATTTCACGCGGCTGGAACCGGCCCAGCTCGATGAACTGTTCGGGGCGGACCGGTATCAGGTCGCGCGCGACATCCAGGAACTGCAGTCCAACGTCAACCTCGCGGTCCTCGGCAAGGAGGTGTTCTCGGTCCTGATGGTGCTGGTCATCGTCGCCTTCTGCGGCGAACATCTTGTCGCGAACCGGTTCTACGAATCGGACCAGGACGACGGAGAGAGGGGGCAGGATTCGGGATTCAGGATTCAGGGAAAGAAAACTGCGGAGTCGTTGCGAGCAGGACGTACGGAACAAGCGAAAGCGGCGACCTGAAGATCAACAATGGATTCAGCTCCCTGAATCCCGAATCCTGAATCCCGAATCCTCCTTTGACGACGCCGGAACTCATCGCCGATCCTGTCTGGCCGTGGCCGGTGACCATCGCCGTCTCGGTCGGGCTGATTGCGATTGTGCTGCTCACCTATCCGCAGCGCATCCGGCATTTTCCAACAGGCTGGCGGCGACTGCTGCTCGGGCTGCGGCTGGCGGGGGCGCTGGTCATCGTCTGGATGCTGCTGCGCCCGGCCGTGCGGTTCGTCACGATCGATTCGCAGGCGGCGCAGCTCGTCATCATGACGGACATCAGCCGCAGCATGACGACGCCCGCCGGGCCGCGCTCCTCAAGACGCTGGAAGACGTGCGGCCGTCGCTCGAGAAATTCGAGAAACAACTCGAAATCCGGTACGTCGAATTCGACGGCGCGCTGAAGCCGGTCGATCAGCCCGGCCTCGAGGCCGAGGGCCTGTCGACGGCGATTGGGAAGGTGCTGGACGATCTGCGGCGCGAAGACAGCGGGCGCAGAATCGTCGGTGCGATTCTCATGAGCGACGGCGCGCAGCGCGCGACCGGCGATGACGACGTCGACCCGCGCGCCGCGGCCCGACGGATCGCCGAACAGCGCGGCGTGCATATCCATACGGTCGTTTACGGCACCGCCGAGCTGGCGACTGCCGGCGTCGATCTGGCGATCACCAACGTGCTCGTGGCGCCGGACACCTTCGAGCGCAAGGCCACGCCGGTGCAGGGGCAACTCGTCGTGCGCGGTGCGCCCGGTCGCCGGGTTCGCATCCGCCTGCTGCTGGAGGACCGCACGAACAAGGCGGCCGGCGAATCCGGCCCGCTGGTCGAACTGCCGGTCACGCCCGATGCGAAGCCGGTCCTCGAACTCGACACGACGGGGACGTCAACCACGATTCCGTTCAGCCTGTCGTTCGTCGCGGAGCGTGCAGGCGAGTACAAGCTCGCCATCGAAGCCGTTCCGCTGGACGGCGAGCTGAAGGTCAACAACAACCGGGTGGAGACGCTGGTCACGGTGCGTAAGGGTGGTTTGCGCATCGCGTACATTGACATCACCCGCCCCGAGGCAGGCTTTATTGCACGGCTCAACAGGACCTCGCAGATTCAGCTCGATGTCGTGACTGCGCTCTCCGGCCAGAAACGCGGCAAGTCGCCCCTCGACGCCGAACTCTTCGCGCCGGGACGCTACGACGCCTACATCATCGGGGACGTGCCGGCATCGGTGTTCGTGCAGAACGGAGTCGACCTGCTGCCGAAGCTCGCCGACCGCGTGCGCGAGGGGGCCGGGCTGGCGATGATCGGCGGACTGTCCAACTTCACGTCC
>JAEUIG010000479.1 GCA_016795125.1 Planctomycetaceae bacterium
CCGTGCACGGCGTCTTGCGGCTGATGCGCTTCAACAACCCGGTCAGTACTTTGCCCGGTCCGATCTCGTAGAACTCGTCGATCCCCTGGTCGAGGATCGAGCGGATCGAATCTTCCCAGCGGACAGGGCTGATCACCTGCCGTACGAGGATGTCCTTGATGTCGGCCGGGACCGGATGCGGCTGTGCATCGACGTTGGAGATGACCGGGATCTCCGGCGCCTTGATCGCCACGTTCTCCAGCGCGTCGGCGAGCCGCGCGTCGGCCGGCTGCATAATCCGGGTGTGAAACGCTCCGGCGACGGCCAGCGGGACTGGTTTGCCACCGGCTTTCTCGGCCAGTTCGACCGCCTTCTCACACGCGGCGTTCTCGCCGGACAACACGATGTTCCCCGGGCACAGGTAGTTCGCGATCTCGATCGTGCCGACCTGGGACGCTTCCTCGCGAATCTGCTGCACCTGTTCGAGGCTGAGGAGCAGCACGCTCACCATTCCGGAGGGGGTGGCATCGGCGGCGGCCTGCATGGCGCGGCCGCGCTCCTGGACGACTTTCAGTCCGTCCTCAAACGTCATCGCGCCGGCAAACACCAGCGCGGTATATTCGCCGAGGCTCAGGCCCGCCGTCAGTTCGCAGGCCAGCGGCACGTCCGGCTTTTCCGAGCGCAGCTTTTCCAGGCAGGCGAGGCTGGTCACAAAGATGGCCGGTTGCGACACGTCGGTCGCATCGAGCTGTGCGGCCGGTCCCTCCCAGCACAGTTTCGCGAGATCGTAGCCGAGGATTTCGTTGGCCTGGTCGAACAGGCGGCGCGCCTGCGGAAACTGGTCCGCGATCTTGCGGCCCATGCCGACATGCTGGGCGCCCTGGCCGGGAAACAGGAATGCGATGCGAGGCATGGTCGTTGACTCGAGTTAGCGACGCATCGCAGATGCGTGAATCCGTCGCAATTGGGCCGGCTCGCCGCAGCGGCCGTTTCACACGCAGGCTGTCGCGCCGAGTTCTTCCACGATGTGCGCGTTCACCCGGTGGCTCTTCAGCGTTTGCGCGCCACGCAGGGCGTTCGCGATCGAACGGGCGTCGCTGGACCCGTGGCAGATCAGGCAGATGCCGTCCACTCCGAGCAGAGGCGCGCCGCCGACCTCGTTGTACTCGTAGTTCCGCGTGATGGACTTGAACTTCGCGCCCACGCGCTCGCGGTCCGCATCGACCGCCTGCAGAATGTCGCGCGACACGGCCTGCAGCATCATGGTGGCCATCCCTTCGCTCACCTTGAGCACCACGTTGCCGACGAAGCCTTCGCAGATGATGACATCGGCCTCGCCGCTGTACAGGCCGCGGCCTTCGACGTTGCCGATGTAGCTGTTTTTCAGCGGACTGGCGATGATCAGGTCGTGCGTCTCGCGGACGAGGTCGGTCCCCTTGCCTTCCTCGCTGCCGATGTTCATCAGCCCGACGCGCGGTTCGGCGATGCCCAGCAGCTCGCGGGCATAGATCCGGCCGATCAATGCGTATTGCAACAGGTGTTCGGGCCGGGCGCCCGGATTCGCGCCGACGTCCATCAGCACGGCGCGACCGTGCAAAGTCGGCAGCGCGACTGCAATCCCCGGGCGCTTGATGCCCTTGAGGAACAGTCGTGTCCGCAGCCCGGAGGCGACAACGCCGCCGGTGTTGCCGGCGCTGACGACGGCCTCCACCTCCCGGCTGGCCATGAGCTGCCAGCACACGGCGATGGAGTTCCGAGGCTTGCGGCGCATGGCTTCCGTCGGCTTCTCCTCCATGCCGATGAAGCCTTCGGCAGCAGCGACGTGAATCTGCGCGCCTGAGTACCCGCTGGCAGACAGGCGCGACTCGATCTCCGCGCGGTCGCCGACGAGGACAATCTCAAGCTCCGGATGGGCCTGGACTGCCTGCATCGCTCCGTCAATATTGACTTGCGGAGCGAAGTCGCCGCCCATCGCGTCCAACGCGATGCGCATTGCCGGTCATTCCTCGGTTTCGATGACGGTCCGCCCCTGGTAGTTCCCGCAATTGGGACAAATGACGTGCGACGGCTTCGCCGTGCCGCATTGGGGGCAGAACTGGAGCTTTAACGGAGTGACTGCATCGTGGGCGCGCCGTCGCCGCCCTCGGGCCTTCGAACTGCGTCTCTTGGGGACGGCCATGACTGACTCGACTTAACTCGTTATCGGGTTTTGGATTACTGTCCGCCGTCCAACGCCAGTTAAGGGTCGGTCAGGGGACGCGGCATCGTACGGGAGCCAGCAAGGGAATGTCAAGGAGACGGTCATTCCGCGCACTTGCCGCTGCTAAGACGACATTCGATTCGCCAAGCAAACTCTTGGAGACGATGCGTTCGACGCTTCCTCTCCGTCGAACGGGAGCACACCATGATGTTGGTTTTCTCGACCTCGACTCGCCAAGTTTCGCCATGTCCATGAATGAATCCGACCGCGCCGCCGCTCACCGCCAGTTTTCCGGCGAGTGCTTCAACCGGACCTGGGAACTGATCGACAAGCAGGACCGCACGCCGGCCGACGATGAGCAGATGCTGCTCCGTTCCCTGGCGTCGCTGTGGCACTGGACGCAGCGGGCCGAT
>JAEUIG010000549.1 GCA_016795125.1 Planctomycetaceae bacterium
TTGGGGGTGGGGGCGAGGCATCAGTATGGATCACCCGGCCTGGGACTCGCTGCGTAGGTCGCAGCCGGGACCGAGGCTGACGGCATCCCCGGTTGCGCCCTTACACGCGGCTTCAGCAAGCGCCGAGGAAAGGATCGGAAGTCGCTGCGCTTTTGAAAAAGCAACCAGCAGACGCGAATTGACCCGCAATTATTGATGGCGTACGATGATGGCCGGCTGATGTCCGCGAGAACCGCTGTGGCCCGACTGCTTCTAGCCCTGTTGCTGATGCTCGGCCTGCTGGCATGCCCCTATTCGTGCCGGGCGGGATGGTGCGGCTGTTGTGCGCCTTCGACGGTCAACCGCGACAGTCCGGAGAGTTGTCCTCTCGGTTGCTGTTCGCATCACGATGAGCCGAGCGACTCTGAGTATCCAGCGCCGCACTTGCCTGGCGGGTCCCGCACGGATTCCTGCATCTGCCACGGTGCGCTGGCAAATGTTGACGCGCCCACGCTAAGCCTGGAGTTCCATGCGGCGCAGGTGGTCGAACCGGTTCCCGCAGCGGAGATTTCTCCCGACTCTGCGCGCGAGTTCACGAATGGCGCGCGTGCCCATTGGCTGGGAGACACCGGCGCCGAACTGCGCAGGACGTGCTGCAGCTGGCTCTGCTGAAAGCCGGCTCCCGGTGATCGAGCTGTCATCGATCGCCATGCTCTCTCCTATTGCGGCGTAGCGACGCCACTGCCGTCGCGTTCGCGCCGGGAATCCACCCGCAATCTCTAATCGCACAACGCGCACCTTCGCGGAGCCGAACGCCATGTTTCGACCACTCCCCTGGGAGTACGGAATCCGCAACCTGCTGCGCCGTCCGCTGCGCAGTGCGCTCACGCTGCTCGGGCTGTCCACGGTGACATTGCTCGTACTGGTCGTGCTCGGTTTCGTCCGCGGACTCGATCGCTCGCTGGCCGTCAGCGGCGATCCGCAGACGGCGATCGTCTTCTCACTCGGCATGGGTGAGAACCTGGAGTATTCGTCGATCCCGATGCGCACCTCGGACCTGCTCGCCAGCAGCCTGCAGGGAGTGCAGCAGCGGTACGGCAGGAAATACACGTCGCCCGAGCTGTACCTCGGCACTCAGGTGCGGACGTCGCCGGACGCATTGCCGTCGATGGGCCTTGTACGCGGCGTCACTCCCGATGCGCTGCTCGTTCATCGCCGCGTGGAGATCGTCGACGGGCATTGGCCGCAGCCCGGCGAGATCATGATCGGCCGCCTCGCGCCCACCAAGCTCGGAATTGCGGAAGAACACGCGCGCCCCGGACAGACGCTGACCTTCGAGGGAAGGTCCTGGAGGATCAGCGGCGTCTTCGCGGCAGGAGGCTCAGCCTTCGAATCGGAGCTTTGGTGCCGGCTGGATGACCTTCAACAGGGACTCAAGCGGCAGGATCTGAGCATGGTCGCGCTCACCCTCGCGCCGGGAGCGGCGTTCGAAGACGTCGACCTGTTCTGCAAGGAACGGGTCGACCTGGAATTGCAGGCGATCCGGCAGACGGAATACTTCGACACCCTGCGGCGCGACTACAAACCGGTCCTGTGGCTGTCCTGGATGGTCGTGGTGCTGGTGGCCGGCGCGGGTGTGTTCGTCGGGCTGAACACCATGTACGGCGCCGTGATGGGCCGCATCCGCGAGCTGGCCACATTGCAGACCATCGGGTTTTCGCGACGCGCGGCGATCCTCAGCGTCGTTCAGGAAGGCACGATCCTGTCGATGACCGCCGCGCTGCTTGCTTCTGCGGTGGCAATTCTGTTCATCAATCGTCTCTCCGTGAGGTTCACGATGGGGGCGTTTGAACTCCGGATCGACAGCATCACGCTGTTGATCGGCTATGCGATTGCGCTGTTTCTCGGCGTGTGCGGCTCGTTGCCGCCGGCCGTTCGTGTCTTTCGACTGTCCGTCGTGGACGGACTCAAGGCGGTTTGAACTTCACAGGAGCACATCATGTTGCAGTTGAGAATCCCGGCAGCCGCAATGCTGTTGGCCGTCGTCGTCGCCGGTTGTTCGAGCCAGTCGACCAGTCAACCGACGGCGACAGCCACTGCGGAGCAACCAGCGTCGCGGGAACCATCCCCGGAAGGCACAAAATACCGGCTGGCCGCCGAACCGGCGGGCGCGCAGGAAGTGACGGCCGTACGGACCGATGCCGCCGACGGCGACAAGGTCGTCGTCGTCGGCCGGATCGGCGGCGACGTCAATCCCTGGGTGGACGGACGTGCCGCATTTTCGCTGGTGGATAACTCGGTGCGCGCCTGTTCCGACATCCCGGGCGATGCGTGTCCCACGCCGTGGGATTACTGCTGCGAGACGGACAAGCTCAAGACCGGAAAAATGCTGGTGAAGTTTGTGGATGACGGCGGGCAGCTGATCGCCTCCGACGCCCGCGAACTGCTCGGCGTCGGCGAACTCGACACCGTCATCATCGAGGGGACGGTCCAGAAAAGTGAGGACGGCAACGCCGTGCTCCTCGCCTCCGGTCTGTTTGTCAAATCGCAGTTCACCGGCGCATCCGCCGAGGCCGGCCACGAAGGTCATGACCATGACGGGCATGACCACGGGCACGAGGGACACGAACACGGCGATCATGACCACGACGAAGCGGCGCCGGCTGCAACCGACGCCGGTCAAACGTGACGTTTAACGGTTCTCACACTTTCGGGAGTGCACACAATGGTGCGCCGTGACGATCTCGATCTGAAGCAGCTCGCCGTCCGCCGCGAGGAGAACGGGCATGCGCGCCTGGCTCCGAAGCGGCGGGTGGTCTCCCGATACGTGTTGCCCGGCATGCTCATCGCCGGGTTCGTGGGGATGCTGGGCTGGGCAGCGCGGGACGCGTATCTGCCGCGCCGCCCGGTGACCGTCGTTCCGGTGATGGTCAGCGTGGCCGACGTGCAGACCGCCGGCACGCCGCTGTTCAAGGCCGCGGGCTGGGTCGAGCCGCGGCCAACGCCGACGCGCGTCACCGCGCTGGCAGACGGCGTTGTCGAACAGCTGCTTGTCGTCGAAGACCAGTTGGTGGCAGCCGGCGATCCCATTGCTCTATTGGTGCGTCGCGATGCGGAATTGGCATTGGAGCGCGCACGCGCCCATCAGACGATCCTCGCGACCGACATCGATCAGGCCAAAGCCGTCCTGGCCGCGGCACAGGTGCGATTCGACGTGCCGGCGCATTTAGAACTGCCGCTGGCGGAAGCAGATGCGGCACTGGCGGCGATTGACACCGAGCTGTCGAACCTGCCATTCGTGACGGAGCGCGCACGGGTCAAGCTGCGCGTCGCACAGCAGGACCTCACCACGAAATCCAAAGTTGGAGAGGCGATTCCCGCGATCCTGTTGCTGCAGTCGCAGGGTACGTTTGACGCGGCCCAGGCCGAACTCAACGAACTGGAAAAACGTGAGTCGGTGCTGCAGAACCAGCGGGCCGCCTTTCAACGGAGCCGCGATGCCGCGGCAAAACGGCTGGAACTCAAGGTTGACGAGCTGCAGGCCGTCGACTCGGGACGCGCTGCTTTGGCTTCGGCTGAGGCCCATCTGCAGGAGGCGAACGTCGCAGTGACGGAAGCCGAACTCCAGCTGGAGCGGATGACGATCCGAGCTCCCGTAGCAGGCCGCATCCTCGATCTCGTGGCCGGGCCGGGGACGCAGCTCATGTCCAACGGCCTGTCGCTCGTCGAAGGGCGCGACAGCGGCACCGTCGTCACGATGTACCAGCCCGATCACCTGCAGGTCCGCGTCGACGTGCGGTTTGAGGACTTGCCCCGAGTCGGCGGCGAGCAGCCCGTGCAGATCGAAAGCCCTGCCGTCGGCGTCCCGATGCACGGCAAGGTCCTGTTCCTGACAGGGTCGGCGAACATTCAGAAGAACACGCTCGGGGTCAAGGTGAGCATTGATGCTCCGCCAGGAGTGCTGAAACCGGAAATGCTGGTCGATGTCACGTTCCTCGCGCCGGAATCCGAGCAGCCTGCTGAAGCCACCGACGAATACCGCCTCTTCATCCCGCGGCCACTCGTCGAATCCGCCGAGTCGGGATCGGAGGTGTGGGTGGCAGACCTGTCGTCCGGCGTCGCTCGGCGCGTCCCGATCACGCTGGGAGACGTGCAGACGCCCGCGCTCGTTGAAGTCAAACAGGGCCTGACCGCCGCCAGCCGGTTGATCTCCACCGGCCGGGAACGACTCGAGGACGGGATGCGGATCGCAGTGACCGGCGAAGACGCCGCAGTGGGTTCCGAGGCAACTCTGCCCTCCTCCAGCTCCGGCCCGCCGGCAGCACATCATTGAATTCTCACTCAGGTGAAGCGATGGCACTCATCGACGTCCAGAAAGTCGTCAAGCAGTTCCGCAAGGGACCGGAGACAATTACCCCGCTGCAGGAAACCGACCTGCAGGTCGAGAAGGGAGAGTTTGTCTCCTTGATGGGTGCCAGCGGCTCCGGCAAAACGACGCTGCTCAACCTCATCGCGGGCATTGACCGGTGCACCGCGGGCCGCATTGTGGTGAACGGCACCGATATCACGACGCTCTCCCGCAGCAAGCTCGCCCAGTGGCGGGCGTCGAATATCGGGTACATTTTCCAAACCCATAATCTCGTCCCCGTCCTCACGGCGTACGAAAACGTCGAACTGCCGCTGCTGCTGCTTCCGATCAGCCGGAGCGAACGGCAGAAGCGGGTTGAGATCGCGCTGCGGGCGGTCGACCTGGTGGATCGGGCGAACCACTATCCGCGGCAGCTGTCCGGCGGTCAGGAACAGCGGGTCGGCATTGCTCGCGCCATCGTGGCCGACCCGACGGTCGTCGTCGCCGATGAACCGACGGGCAGCCTGGACGCCGAGACCGCCGAGCAGATTCTGCAGCTGATTATCCAGCTCAACAGCGATCTGGGCACGACTCTGCTGCTGGTGACGCACGATCCCGACGTGGCCGCCTCGGCCGGACGGCAGCTCAAGCTGGTTCACGGCAAGCTCGTCGATGATCGGCGGGCCCAGCCGACCGTCAGCATGCGGCAGGAGGCGATGTAATGTTCAAGTTCGCTCCCTACGTTCTCAAGACGCTGACGAGGCACCGCGCGCGGACGCTGTTGACCGTCAGCGGCGCGGCGGTTTCGGTCTTCGTCTACTGCTTCGTGCTGGCTGTTCAGGAAGGCCTCGCGCGACTGACGACGCAGGACGATTCCGTCCTGGTTGTGTTCCAGGCCAACAAGTTCTGTCCCGCCACCAGCCACCTGCCGCAGGATTATGAACACGCCATCAGCAAGATGCCGGGCGTGCGCGAGGTCGTGCCGATTCAGGTCTTCACGAACAACTGCCGGGCGAGCCTCGACGTCGTCGTGTTCTACGGCACACATGCCGAGCAGGTGCGAAAGGTTCGCGACTTCGAGCTTGTCTCAGGCAGCTGGGACGAATTCGAGTCGAACCAGGACACGGCGATCGTCGGCCAGGCGCTGGTCGAGCGGCGCTCTCGCAAGCTTGGCCAGGAGTTGTCCGTCGGCAGGAAACTGACGATCGGCGACGTCACGGTGACGATCGCCGGAATCTACACCAGCGAGAACCGGGCGGAAGAGGACTACATCTACTGTCACCTCGACTTCCTGCAACGGACGCGCGGCACCGACCTGGTCGGCACCGTGACGCAGCACGAAGTCTTTCTGGATGCGTCAGCCGATCCGCAGCAGGTGGCGTCGGCCCTCGACCTGAAGTTCAAGTCGGGCCAGGTCCAGACCGACACGCGTACGAAAGGGGTCTTCCAGGCGTCGAGCCTGCAGGATCTGATCCAGTTGATCGACCTGATGCGATACTTAGGGTTCGCCTGCCTGGGCCTGATGACGGTCCTGCTGGCGACGACGACCGTGATGGGAGTCGAAGACCGCATTCGCGAACACGCCGTCCTGCAGACCATCGGCGTCACCGGCGCGCGGGTGTTTAGGCTCGTCCTGTCGGAATGCGTCCTGGTGAGCTTTTTCGGCGGACTGGCGGGCGTGCTGATTGCCGTCGTGGTGCTGGCGACGAGCAGCCTGTCGGTCGGAGCCGAGGCCGTGTCGATCGCGTTCGCGCCCTCCACCTCGATGGCGACGACGGGAGTCCTGGTCTCCGCCCTGATCGGCATCGCCGCAGGAATCGCTCCTGCCTGGCGCGCCGCGCAGGCGGACATCGTGAACGCCTTACGGTATGCCGGATGAATTGCGCCGCCGCACCTGGCGCCCCCGGTCCATTTGCGGATTTCAGGTCGGCCGATCGCACGTTCTCTGCTTGGCCCGCGGAATCTCATCTCCCCCGGAAGCAAGAAATCCGGCGGCAGGTCGGCTCTTGCGAAACGCCACAGGATCTCGCAAACGGCGGAAAGCGGCAGAAGGTCGGAGTGGGCGATGAGGGATTCGAACCCCCGACATCCACCGTGTAAAGATGGCGCTCTAACCGGCTGAGCTAATCGCCCCGATTTCAGCGTGTTTCGCGGTTGCCGCGCAACGCGCGCGCTGAGTGTGCAGTGTGCTGCGCAACCTGCCCGTAGTCAACCGGCTCGGTTCGCTGTTGTTCGACCATACGGGGGTGGACTGTTGCGCGGCCGGAGCACCCTGTTGCGGGTGAGTCGCACTGCTGGTGAGGCGCCGTGCGCAGCGGCGGGACATCGAGGTTGTCGGGCAATCCGTCGATGGCATCGGCGACCCGCGTAGCGGACTGCGTGCGGAATTGTTGCTGCCCTGCTCCGGAGCTACGATTGGCGCACTGAGCAACCCAGGGAGCGCAATCCCAGGTCATTTGTCCTGAACAGTGCCATGCACACAGGCCGAAACGTCCGCGGAGCAGTGATCCGTTCACGGACCGCGCCCATGCGCTTAGCCGGTGTACCGCGCAGGCACCAGGGCCGGAGTCGTCCGGCGAACATCGTCTGCGTCCGGAAGCACTGGCCTTGAAAGTCGAACGGTTTCCACCGACGCTGACGTCCGCGAGCGCATGCGAGTCCTGCTCGGCCAGGACGGTCGTCTGCCGCACACTCCCCGGCCGGCACATCGACGCGCCGGATCGATATTTCAGCCAGTCTTCCCAGAGTACACGCGCCATGCTGCACGACGGCTTACATGCTCTCTCGTTGCCTGTGCTCGCGCTTCTATTGATGTCGGCGCACGTTCGCGCGCAGACCGGCAGCATCCATGAGCCGGTGCGGTACATCGGTGGTCCCGTGGTTGGCCAGAACGCGCACGATGGCCAACTGCGTCCTGCCATCGGCGTCGAGAACGTCCAGGTGATGCGGGCCAACCGCACGCAGCCGCAGCACTCCGACAACTTCGGCTGGACCTACAACCACGGCCCGAACATCGCGTACTGGAACGGCTGGTTCTATGTCGAGTATCTGAGCAACCCGGTCGGCGAGCACATTGCTCCCGGCCAGACGCTGCTGTGCCGCTCCCGGGACGGCCGCAACTGGGACACGCCGCAGGTCGTCTTCCCCATTTACGACCTGCGGCCGCCGGACGAGCCCGGCACCGCCATGATGCATCAGCGGATGGGGTTCTACGTGGCACCCGACGATCGCCTGCTTCTGCTCGCGTTTTACGGGCACGCCCCGAACCCCTTCCAGGCCGGCGGCATCGGTCGCGTCGTCCGCGAACTGCACAAAGACGGCTCCTTCGGCCCGATCTACTTCCTTCGTTACAACGAGGCGTCCGGCTGGGACGAGTCCAATACCAACTATCCGCTCTACACACGCTCGGACAATGCGGGTTTCGTCGCCGCGTGCGAGTCGCTGCTCAACAACCGGCTGATGCGAATGCAGTGGTTCGACGAGGAAGGCCTCGATAACGACGCGTTCTCGATTCGCGCCCGCAATCAGCCCCAGGCGTTCAACTGGTTTCACCGCCAGGACGGTACCGTGGTCGGGCTGTTCAAATGGTCGCTGGCCGCACTCTCCACCGACGACGGACAGACCTGGTCCGAGCCTGTCAAATGCCCGACGCTGCAGATGACCGGTGCGAAGATCTCCGGCCGTGCGACGAGCGACGGTCGCTACGCACTGATCTACAACCCGAACATCGACGACGACCACCGCTGGCCGCTGGCGATCGTCACCAGTGACGATGGAGTGCTGTTCGACGACATGCTGTGCATCCACGGCGACGTCCCGCCGCGACGGGTCAATGGCAAGTACAAGGATTTCGGACCTCAGTACAACCGCTGCATCGAGGAAGGCAAAGGCACAACGCCCGGCGGCGACCTGT
>JAEUIG010000592.1 GCA_016795125.1 Planctomycetaceae bacterium
AACATCACGCTCGCCCGCTTTGCCGCCGGATCGCTGGGAGGCGTCGTTGTGCCATTGATGCTCGTTCCCTCGCAGGGGGACGACTTCTCGCGATCGTCCCTGCTGATCCTGGTACTGATGCTGTTCGTCGCCTGCGTCGTGGGCGAGTTGCTCGAACGCTACCTGTTCTTCGCCGCCGCCGTCGCGCCGCGGATGCCGGGGGGATTGAGGCCATGAGCACAGACCTTGCCGCATCACGCTGTGAAACATCGTCTGAAGAAGACGATTTCAAAGCAGACTGGCTGCATGCAACGACCGGCCCGCTGACGCGCGAATTGCTCCTGGCCCCCGGTGGATTCGGACTCGGCCAGGTTCCGATGCGGGACAAGCCGGACACCACGACGAACATGGTCTGCGGTTACTGTTCCACGGGATGCAGCCTCACGGTGCATCTCAAAGATGGCGTCGCCTCCCGCCTGACGCCGAATACGGACTACCCGGTCAACCTGGGAATGGCGTGTCCCAAGGGCTGGGAAGCGCTGACGGTGCTGAACTCGCCGGAACGCGCCACGACCCCGCTGCTCCGCAATGCCGACGGCGAACTGGAGCCGGTGGACTGGTCCACGGCGCTGCGCACGTTCGTGGCGCGGATGCAGACGATTCAGTCTCAGCATGGCCCGCACAGCGTGGCGTTTCTGGGCACCGGCCAGATGCCGACGGAAGAACTTGCGTTCCTGGGGTCGCTCGCAAAGTTCGGAATGGGGATGCGGCACGGCGACGGCAATACGCGCCAGTGCATGGCGACCTCGGTTGTGGCGTACAAGCAGGCATTCGGCTTTGATGCGCCGCCGTACACCTACGCGGACTTTGAAGAGTCGGACGTCATCGTGCTGATCGGCAGCAACCTGTGCCTCGCGCATCCCATTCTCTGGGAGCGCGTCATGCGCAACCCACACCATCCGGAGATCATCGTCGTCGACCCGCGCATGACGGAGACGGCGATGAACGCCACGCTGCACTTGCCGCTGGCGCCGAAGTCCGACCAGGCCCTGCTGTACGGAATCGCGAAGATCCTGATTGAACGGGACTGGATCGATCAGGCGTACATCACGAATCATACGGAGGGATTCGCCGAGTTTGCGGCGTTCGTGCGAGACTACCCGCTGGAGCAGGTCGCGGCGGCGACCGGCCTGGCGCCGCAGCAGATCGAGCGGTTCGCCGAGCTGATCCACCGCGGCGAACGCGTTTCGTTCTGGTGGACGATGGGCGTCAACCAGAGCTACCAGGGCGTCCGCACCGCGCAGGCGATCATCAGTCTGGCGCTCATGACCGGCAACATCGGACGGCCGGGGACCGGTGCGAATTCCGTCACCGGACAATGCAACGCCATGGGGTCGCGGCTGTTCAGCAACACCACCAATCTGCTGGGGGGGCACGACTTCGCCAACCCGGCTCACCGCGCAAAGGTCGCCGGCATTCTCGGCATTCCGGAGTCGCGCATTCCGAGGGAGAACAGCTGGACCTACAACGAAATCATGGAGGGGATCCTCGCCGGCAAGATCAAGGGGCTGTGGGTCGTCTGCACGAACACCGCGCACTCGTGGATCAATCAGAACCTGGCCCGCGACGTCCTCGAACGGCTGGAGTTCCTCGTCGTTCAGGACATGTACCAGACGACAGAAACCGCGCGGATGGCCCACCTCGTGCTGCCGGCCGCCGGCTGGGGCGAGAAGGACGGCACATTCATCAATTCCGAGCGGCGGATCGGAGTCGTCAAAAAGGTGGCCCGTGCGCCCGGCGAGGCGCTGTCCGATTTCAGCATCTTCCGGCTCGTCGCCCGTGAATGGGGTTGCGGCGATCTGTTCGCGAAGTGGGAATCGCCGGAAGCGGTGTTCCGGCTGCTGCAGCAATGCTCCGCCGGCCAGCCCTGCGACATCACGGGAATCGACGGATATCGCCAGCTCGACGAGTGCGGCGGAATCCAGTGGCCGTTTGTGAAGGGGCAAGTGGCAAGGGCTGAGGGTCAAGTAGCAAATCTGGCGGACACGGCAGTTGAGACTGCCCCTCGGCCCTCAACCCTTAGCCCCCAGCGCTTTCAGGAACGTCGCCTGTTCGCAGATGGCCGCTACTACACGCCGAGCCGTCGCGCGAAGTTCCTGTTCGACGCGCCGCGCCCGTTGACAGAGCCGACCTCGAACCGCTACCCGTTCCTGCTCCTGACCGGTCGTGGATCGGCGTCGCAATGGCACACGCAGACGCGCACGCGCCAGTCGGCGGTGCTCCGCAAGCTGTACCCCGAGCGGCAATACGTCGAAATCAATCCGTCCGACGCCCGTACGCTGGGCATCCGGCACGGAACCACGGTGCGGGTCGAATCGCAGCGAGGCTGGCTGAGTGCAAGCGCATTCCTGACGGCGTGCGTCCAGCCCGGCCAGGTCTTCGTTCCGATGCACGACCGCACGACCAACCGGCTTACCGATGCGGTCTTCGATCCTTATTCGAAGCAGCCGTCTTACAAGGCGTGCGCGGTCCGAATCGTCCGTGAATAACGCCAGCCGCGGTCCCACCGCAGCCGAGTGTGGCCACGTGCGAGTTGCTCCCGGTCCCCGACAGGTTTACGATCGCCCGCCAACTCCGATCGTGCACCGACCACACTTCACCGATGTCGCGCGGCCAGTCTACCTTCATCGATCAGGGCCCTCCGTCCACGTCGGTCACGCTGCTCCAGCGGCTCAGCGGGGGCGGTGATGAACAGGACTGGCGCCGGTTCGTCGATCTCTATTCCCCGTTCCTGTACCGTTGGGTGTCCTCGGCGGGCCTGCAGGACAGCGACGCGCGCGACGCGGTGCAGGAAATCCTGCTGACGGTGATGGCGAAGCTGCCGACGTTCCGGTACGACCCGAACGGGACGTTCCGGGGGTGGCTGCGGACGATCGCGATGAACGCGGCGCGGCTGCATTTCCGGAAGCGGCAGGTCACCGGTCGCGGAACAGGCGACGGCGGACTGAGCGGGGTCATGTCCGAGGAATCGCTGAGCGCGTTCTGGGACGGTGAGTACGCGACGCACGTTGTAGCCCGGGCGCTGCAGACGATGCAGGCGGAGTTC
>JAEUIG010000498.1 GCA_016795125.1 Planctomycetaceae bacterium
ACATGCTGCTGGTGCGGGGCGCGATTCCCGGCCCGAATGGCGGCTACGTGTTGGTGCGAAAAACGAACAAGGCTCACTAAAGGTTGTCGGTCGTCGGCTGCCGGTTTGCGGTCAGCGGCGACAATGCGAGGCGATCGACGAGACAACACGGAACACCGACAACCGATAACTGACAACCCATGATCTCCGCTCCCATTCACGATATGACCGGCAAAGAGGTCGGAACCTACGAGTTCGACCCCGCCGATCTTGCGCCCGGCATCAACAAGCAGCTGCTTCACGATGCGGTTGTGATGTATGAGAGCAATCGCCGTGTCGGGACGGCGCAGACCAAGTCGCGCGCCGTCGTCGCCGGCAGCAAGAAGAAGATGTATCGGCAGAAGGGGACCGGCCGTGCCCGTGCGGGCAATCGGCGGACGCCAGT
Organism: Planctomycetaceae bacterium; assembly: GCA_016795125.1. Classification (GTDB taxonomy): domain Bacteria; phylum Planctomycetota; class Planctomycetia; order Planctomycetales; family Planctomycetaceae; genus JAEUIG01. The sequence continues at coordinate 425 of JAEUIG010000498.1, forward strand.
GCGGCGGGGCGGCGGTCACGCGTTTGCCAAGGTGCCGAAGGACTGGAGCTATCGGATGCCGAAGAAGGCCATCCGGCTGGCGACGCGCATGGCGCTGCTCAGCAAGTTTCAGGACGGCGAAGCGATTGTTGTGGACAAGCTGGCCCTGACCGAGGCGAAGACGAAGTCGATCGTCGCCATGCTGAAGGCGCTGGGTGTCAGCCGGCAGACCTGCCTGCTGACCATTGCCGGCGCCAACTCGGAGATCTGGCGGTCGGCGCGGAATATCCCGACGGTGCAGGTCGCTCCTGCCGGCGAACTGAACGCGTACGACCTGCTGCATCAGAAGCGGCTCGTCATTACGCGGGAAGCCATTGATCAACTGCGAGGTAAGGAATAATTCCCATGGATGCCGTTGCCGCGGCTCAGCCGACGATGGACCCGCACCAGGTGGTGCTGCGTCCGCTGGTCACCGAAAAGGGGACCCACCAGTCGGAACGATATAACGCCTACGCGTTTGAGGTCGCTCCCCGGGCGACGAAGCTGGACATCAAGCACGCCGTCGAGTTCCTGTGGAACGTGCGCGTGGTTTCGGTGCGTACGCAGACGCGCAAGGGGAAGCCCCGCCGGACGCGGCTCAAGATGGGTCACACGGGCGACTGGAAGAAGGCGATCGTGGAGTTGCACGAGGAAGACAAGATTTCGTTCTTCTAGGACGTTGTCGGTCGTCGGTTATCGAATGTCGGTAAGCGGCGGCTGATGATCAAAACCGACAACCGATCACCAAGAACCGAAAACTTTACGCGCCATGGGACTTCGATTTTACAAACCGACAACCGCCGGCCAGCGAGGCATGTCGGTCAGTGATTTCGCCGAAATCACCGACCGCAAGAAGCGTCGCGAGAAGAAGCTGACGGTGCGCCTGAAGAAGAAGTCGGGCCGCAACAACCAGGGGAAGATCACCGCCCGGCATCGCGGCGGCGGTCATAAGACCCAGTACCGGATCATCGATTTCAAGCGGGACAAGGACGGAGTTCCGGCCAAGGTTGCGTTCGTCGAGTACGATCCCAACCGTTCCGCCCGCATTGCCCTGCTGCACTACGCGGACGGCGACAAGCGGTACATCCTGGCCCCCAACGGGCTGGAAGCGGGGGCCACGGTCCTCAGCGGCGAGGGAGCGGAGCCGAAGGTCGGCAACACGCTGCCGCTGTCGGCGATCCCCCCCGGGATGCAGATTCACAATATCGAAATGCAGCCCGGCCACGGCGGGCAGCTCTGCCGCAGTGCCGGCGTTGCGGCGACGATGAATGCCCGCGACAAGGACTGGGCCCAGATCACGCTGCCGTCGGGCGAAATCCGCCGGCTGCACGCGAGCTGCCGGGCGACGATCGGGCAGATCGGCAACCCCGATCACCAGAACGTGAGCATTGGCAAGGCCGGCCGGAAGAGATGGATGGGGCGGCGGCCGCATGTGCGCGGCTCCGCGATGAACCCGGTTGCCCATCCGATGGGGGGTGGAGAAGGCCGTAGGTCGGGCGGACGTCATCCGTGCAGTCCTAGCGGCAAGCTTTCCAAGGGAGGCAAGACCCGGAAGCGGCGGAAGCCGTCGTCGAAGGCGATTGTCCGCCGCCGCTGGTCGCGTCGCCACGGGCAATTGATTACATAGGTTTTCGGTTGTCGGTGATCGGTCGTCGGCAGAATGCCATGGCCGGAAACCAGTATCCGACCGCTGAAATTTGAGAACCGATCACCGCGAACTGATAGCCGACAAACTGCCATGGGACGTTCACTGAAGAAGGGTCCGTATGTCGACCAGAATCTGCTCCAGAAGATTGGCCGCCTCGATACGGCCAGTCGGAAGGAGCCGATCAAGACCTGGGCGCGGCGGTCGACGATTTCCCCGGAGTTTATCGGCCACACGTTCCTGGTGCACAACGGCCGTCACCATGTGAACGTGTATGTCACGGAAGAAATGGTCGGCCACAAGCTGGGCGAGTTCGCGCCAACCCGAACGTTTCGCGGTCATGGGGCGAAGGGCTCGCGTTAAGCAGGCGAGCCGGGTGGCGTCAGCCTCCGGTTCTCAGCAGATTCCAGAACTATGTCCACTGTCAGAGCATCACACCGGTTTGCAAGGATTTCGGCGACGAAGGTCCGGCCGTTCGCGGACCTTATTCGCGGGATGACGGTCGAGAACGGCTTGAATGCGCTCAAGTACCAGCCGAACCGCGGAGCGCGGTTCATCGAGAAGGTGCTCAAGAGCGCCGCCGCCAACGCGGAAGACCGCGGAGCCCGAAACGTCGATCAGTTGACGATCTCGGATGCCAGGGCGGACGGCGGGCCGATGTTCAAGCGAATTCGTCCGCAGGCACGCGGCATGGCGTTCACCATCCGGCGACGATTCGCCCACATTCATATCGGCATTGATGTGCCGGAAGTCGCGTAGGGATAGAGGTCGGAGACCGGAGGTCGGCGACTCGACGTCCTCTGCAATCCAAAATCGAAAATCCAAGATCGAAAATCGGTTCATGGGACAGAAAACACGTCCAACCGGATTCCGCGTCGGCATCGTCGAAGACTGGCGAAGCCGGTGGTACGCGCCCAAGAAGGAATTTGGCGCACTGCTGGTCGAAGACCAGAAGATTCGCCGGTTCATCAAGACCGAGTACCGTTCGGGCGCCATCGACAAGGTGGAGATCGAGCGGACCCGCGACCAGGTCGTCGTGCACCTGCACACGGCCCGGCCCGGGATCATCATCGGCAAGAAGGGTCAGGAGATCGACAAGCTGAAGTCGCAGCTCGAGAACCTGACCGGCCGCCGGATGGATGTGAAGATCATCGAGATCAACAATCCTTTCCGGTGCGCGACCCTGGTGGCCGAGGACGTGGCGCAGCAGCTTCAGAAGCGCGGCAGTTTTCGGCGGGCGATCAAGAAGACGCTCGACCAGGTGATGGAGGCAGGAGTTCACGGGGTGAAGGTGCAGTTGTCCGGCCGCCTCGGCGGTGCGGAAATGTCGCGTCAGGAAAAAGCCATTCGCGGGTCGATTCCGCTGTCCACGCTGCAGCGGCACGTGGACTACGGGTTTGCCGTCGCTCAGACCGCCCAGGGGGCGATCGGAGTCAAGGTGTGGGTCGATCGCGGCAACTATACGGACGAGGAGAGCGGCGATGGCGCTTATGCCAAAGCGGGTGAAGCACAGAAAAAGCCAAAGAGGACGCATAAAAGGTAACGCGTCCCGCGGCAACACGGTTGCGTTCGGCGACTTCGGGCTGCAGTCGATGCAGGCCGGGCATATCAGCGCGAACACAATCGAGGCCTGCCGTATCGCTGCGAATCAATACATTCGCGGCGACGGGCGGCTGTACATCCGGATCTTCCCGAACAAGCCGGTGACGGCGCGCCCGCTGGAAACCCGTATGGGTACCGGCAAGGGGGAGCCCGATCACTGGGTTGCGGTCGTGAAGCCCGGCACCGTTTTGTTTGAGATTTCCGGCGCCAACCGCGACGCCGCGCGAGATTGTTTTAACCGTGTCGCCCACAAGCTGCCGCTGAAAGTGCGGCTGATTGAACGGCGCCCGGGGGCGTAGTTGAGTCGTCAAAAGGTGTCCGGCGTGCGACGAGCGGCGCCAGTTCCACAGTAGACAGATGCCGCGGCCGTCACCGAGATTTCCGCCTCAGCACATTTGGTCAGACCGCCAGACACCCTGAAGAGCCATGAGCACTGCCACCGAAGTCCGTGAGATGAACGATGAACAGCTCGTGTTCGCCATGAACGAGGCGAAACAGGAATTGTTCCGACTCCGGTTTCAGGCATCGACCGAGAAGCTCGATGCGCCCAGTAACCTGAGGAAGCTTCGCCGCGAGATCGCCCGCATCCGGACGATTCAGCGGGAACGGGAAATCGCCGGCGGCAAGACGCCCGTTGCGGAATCAAAGTCGTGATGCAAGGTTTGGTCGCCTGGCGCGTTGAAAAGCCCGGCGATTGACACAACAGACCGGACAGCCAGGCACAACCGACCAGACCACCAGACACCAGACAGCTTCAGCAGTATGCGTAGAACCCTCATCGGCATCGTCACCGGCGACAAGTGCGCGAAGTCGCGTCGCGTCGAGGTTGCGCGGCAGTACCGGCATCCGAAGTACGGCAAGATCGTCCGTGATCGCACCGTCTGCCATGTGCACGACGAAGAGAATCAGTCCAAGAGCGGCGATGAAGTGGAAATCGCCGAGTGCCGCCCGCGCTCCAAGTTGAAGCGCTGGGAGCTGGTGCGGATCGTGAAGGCCGCGTCCAGAATGGAAGTTGTGGCCGCGGAAGCGTCGGCCGCCGAGTCCGCCGCCTCCGCCTGATCCGCGCCGCACGACACACAGGAACGACCTGTCATGATCCAGATGCAAACCATTGTTGACGTCGCCGATAATTCCGGCGCGAAGACGGCGCGGTGCATCCGCGTTCTGGGCGGCACCCACCGCCGGACCGCGGGCCTCGGCGACGTTGTCGTTGTCAGCGTGCAGAAAGCCATTCCCGGCGCGGCGGAGCAGGTCCGCAAGGGCAAGGTGACGCGGGGCGTCATCGTCCGCACCACGAAGGCGACAAGGCGGGCGGACGGCAGCTACGTGAAATTCGACAAGAACGCGATCGTGCTCGTGGACAACGAAGGGGAGCCGCGCGGCACGCGCATCTTCGGCGCCGTCGCCCGCGAACTGCGCGACCGCCGGTACATGAAGATCGTCAGCCTGGCGAGCGAGGTGGTGTGAGTCATGAAGATCAAAAAAGGCGACCTCGTTAAAGTCATCTCCGGCCGCATTGCGGCCGAGACGCCGCCGGCCGAACAGCCGCCGCGGCGAGTGACGGAAGTCCTCGACGGCGGCGCGAAGGTCGTCGTTGAAGGCGTCAACCTCGTTTATAAGCATGTCAAGCGCGGGCACCCCAAGAGTCCGCAAGGGGGCCGGCTGCGCATGGAAATGCCGATCAGCGGGTCGAACATCATGTATTTCTGCCCGTCGTGCAATAAACTGGCACGCCTCGGGTACCGGTACACTGAGGATGGCGCGAAGGAGCGTCACTGCAAGAGTTGTGACGCCTCGGCGGGACAGATCAGCCGGCCGCGCGCCCGTTTCGCAAAGTCCTGACACCAACACAGAACACATCGTGCCGCTGCTTCCGCCTCAGTGAGGCGTCCGATTCGAACCGGATCGGAATTGATGGAAGCAGTGCCTCCGACAGCGGATTGCCCGGCAATCGACCATGGCCAGACTGCAGCAGCGTTACACCTCGGAAATCCTTCCCCGCCTTGCCGAACAGCTGGGGCGCAGCAACCCGCATGCGCTGCCGAAGCTGACGAAGATCGTGGTGAGCATGGGCGTCGGCAAGTCCATCGCGGATTCCAAGATCCTGGACGACGCCGTCGAGACACTGTCGATGATCACGGGCCAGAAGCCGGTGGTGACGCAGTCGCGGAAGTCCATTTCGCAGTTCAAGCTCCGCGAGGGCATGTCGGTCGGTTGCGCCGTCACGCTCCGCGGCAAGCGGATGTACGAGTTCCTGGACCGGCTCATCACGCTGGTGTTGCCGCGTGTCCGCGACTTCCGTGGACTGAACCCGAATGCGTTCGACGGCAACGGCAACTACAGCCTCGGCCTGAGCGAACAGATGGTGTTCCCGGAAATCAACGCCGACAAGGTGAAGCACGTCCAGGGAATGAACATTGCGATCGTGACGACGACCCGCAACGACGACGAAGGCCGTGTCCTCCTGCGGGAGTTCGGCATGCCGTTCCGCAAGGACATGAAGGCGTAACGGGATTCGCAGCAAGCTCGACACACAGTCACTACGCCACGGAGACGCACAAAGAATTCAGTTGGGGTAAAGAGTTGCGGAGACACGTGTTCGAGATCTCTGCGCGCCTTTGCGGCTCAGCGGCTTTGTGTCAGACCATCAGTTTGATTTGAGTAATCCACATGGCCAGCAAGTCCAAGATCGCGAAAGCCCTGGGAACGCCGAAGTTCAGCAGCCGCAAGGAGCGGCGCTGTGCACTGTGCGGCCGTCCGCGGGCCGTGTACCGCAAGTTTACCCTGTGCCGCATCTGCTTCCGCAACCTGTGCCTCGACGGCCTGGTTCCCGGAGCCAAAAAGGCGAGCTGGTAGTCTGTTGCCCGTCGTCGGTTATCGGTTATCGATAAGCGTCGACGACAGGACAACCGGCCACAGACCTCCAACGACTGACCACCGAACAACCGACGACCCGCTACTGCCATGATGACCGATCCCGTCGCCGACATGCTCACTCGGATCCGCAACGCGTTGCTGATCGAGCGGCCGTACGTCGATATCCCGATGTCAAACCTGAAGCGCGGCATCGCCGAAGCGCTGCAGCGGGAAGGCTACGTCTGGGACTTCGAGGTCGTGGAGCAGGCGCCGCAGAACGTGCTGCGAATCAACCTGAAGTACGGTCCCAACGGAGAGCGCGTGATCCAGAGCATCAAGCGGGTCAGCTCTCCCGGTCGGCGGGTGTTCACGAGCATCCGGGACACGAAAGACGTCCGGCAGGGACTGGGCGTCACGATTTTGTCGACCAGCCGGGGAATTATCAGCAACCGTGAGGCGCGGACGCAGCACATCGGCGGCGAAGTGCTGTGCGAAGTCTGGTAACCGCGTTCAGTACGAACAGTTAAGGTCGTGCCTTCCGGCACCAGAGACGAACGAGAGCGGCTCCATGTCACGGATCGGAAAGAACCCCATCCCCGTCGCCACGGGCGTCGATGTCGCCATCCAAAAGGGCGAAGTCCGCGTCAAGGGGCCGCAGGGCGAACTCACGTTCCGCCATCACCCCGATGTCGCCGTCGCCTGGGACGCCGACTCGCGGCAGATTAAGGTGAGCCGGCCGGACGATCTGCCCGACAGCCGGGCGCTGCACGGATTGACCCGCGCCCTCGTGGCGAACATGGTCGCGGGAGTTCAGAAGCCGTACGAACGTCAGCTGGAAATCCAGGGCGTCGGCTACCAGGCGTCCGTCAGCGGGCAGACCCTGTCCCTGCAGGTGGGCTACGCCAATACGATCAAGCTGCCGATCCCCAAGATCGTGAAAGTCGAATTGCCTTCGCCGACGCAAATCAACCTCAAGAGCATGGACAAGCATGCCGTCGGCCAGTTCGCTGCGAATATCCGCAACGTAAGGCCAGTCGAACCGTACAAGGGCAAGGGCATCCGCTACCTCGGCGAGCAGATCAAGCGGAAGGCCGGCAAGGCGTTTGCCAGCGGCTGATGTTGACGGCTGTCCGTTGCGGCGCCGGTGTTGCGATCAGAATGTGACGAACGAGTTGAGACCATGAAGCTGGCAAAACGAATTGCGAAACGGCGTGTGCGCCGCGCTCACCGGGTCCGGAACGTGTCTCGGGCGACCGGACGCGTGCGATTGTCGGTGTTTCGCAGCAACAAGCATATTTACGCGCAGATCATCGACGACGTGTCCGGCAAGACCCTCGTGTCGGCCAGCACGGTCGAGAAGACGCTGGGAGGCGCCGGCACCTGCGGCGGCACGGCGGAAGACGCGCAGAAGATCGGGGCGGAGATCGGCAAGCGGGCCGTGGCGGCCGGCATCACCGAGGTGAGCTTCGATCGCGGCGCTTACCGGTATCACGGCCGTGTGGCCGCGCTGGCGGACGCCGCCCGCGACGCCGGGTTGCAGTTTTAATCCAACCGGCGCCGGATTGCGGCGCCGCGACAGTTCACACCGAGTTTGTCTGACGGGAGCAGGGCAGTGTCGAACGACAGCCACGGAACATCACCGGAACGTGTCGTGCAGATTCGTCGCTGCGCGTGCGTCGTCAAGGGCGGACGCCGGTTCAGCTTCGCCGCACTGGTCGTCGTGGGTGACGAACGGGGCCGCGTGGGCTACGGTTACGGCAAGGCGGCCGAAGTGCCGATCGCCGTCGAGAAGGCCAAGTCCCAGGCGGGTCGTCGTCTCAAGGGGATTCCCCTGGAAGGCAAGACGATTCCGCACCAGGTCATCGGCCGCTACGGCGCGTCGCGCGTCCTGCTGATGCCGGCCAGCCCGGGCACGGGAATCATCGCCGGGGCGACGGTCCGGTCCGTGGTCGAATCCGCCGGCATCCGCGACATCCTGACGAAGAGCCGCGGCTCCAACAATCCGATCAATCTGGTCAAGGCGACGATGAACGCGCTGTCCAAGCTGCGGACGCGTGAGGACGTGGCCCGGCTGCGAGGAGTTCAGGTCTGATGATTATCAGCGACGTCCACCAGGGAATCACGAAGCATAAGCGTCCCAAGCGCATCGGCCGGGGCATCGGTTCGGGTCACGGCAAGACCTCGGGTCGCGGCCACAAGGGGGATGGCAGCCGGTCCGGCAGCCGGTCCCGCCGGGGCTTCTCGGGCGGGCAGATGCCGCTGGCGCGGTTGATTGCCAAGCGCGGATTCAATAATAACCAGTTTGCAGCGAAGATCCTGGAGATCAACGTGGCGGCTTTGGAGTCGAAGTTCGACTCCGGCGCCACGGTGAACCCCCAGTCGCTGGCCGAGATCGGGCTGGCCAAGGGCCGGTTCGATGAGATCAAGATTCTCGGCAACGGCGAGTTGAAGAAGAAACTGACGGTGCAGGCGCATCGCTTCTCGAAAGCGGCCGAGGCCAAGATTGCCGCGGCCGGCGGCAAGGTCGAGAAACTCGTCTGATTCATCGTCGAGTGCGGCGAGAAGTGGCGAACGGGAACGGAATCTGATTCACGCGTCCTGAATTGTTTGCGGTCGCGGGCGGCGGCGACTCACCTCGCCGCCCGGATTCCCCGTACAGGATGTCCGGGTGATGCGGCTTGTGAAGCAGCCAGTGCGGCGTCGCTCCCCCGGATGCGGCCCGTCGCGTCAAGCGGCGCCGCCCGGTGTGCGGGTTCCACGTCGGACAGGTTGATTCATCGGTCACGTAAGGACAACGGCGCATGCTGTCTCGCATCGTTTCCATTCTCCGCATTCCCGAGCTGCGGCAGAAGATCGGCCTCACGCTCATTCTGCTGGCCGTTTACCGGATGGGCTTCGCCATCCCGCTGCCCTTCGTCGACCAGTTCCAGTTCGGCGAGGTCGTGAAGAAGCTGTCGCAGCAGCAGGGGAGCTTCGGCCAGGTGATGCAGGTCGTCGCCCTGTTTTCGGCGTCGGACCTGGGGAACGCAACCATCTTCGGCCTGGGCATCATGCCCTATATTTCGGCCTCGATCATTTTCCAGCTTCTGGGCACGGTTTATCCCCCGTTGGAAGCGCTGCAGAAAGAGGGGGAAGCCGGCCGCAAGAAGATCAACGAATGGACCCGCTACGCCACCGTCATCATCTGCCTGTTCCAGAGCTACTTCTGGATCCGCATGCTCCGGCAGGGGCTCGGCACCGGCTCGGCCGGTCTGATCATGGATGAGTACGACTGGTTCTTCCCGCATCTGGTCGGCACCGTCACCATGACGGCCGGCACGATCCTGCTCATGTGGATCGGCGAACAGATCGACGAGTACGGCATCGGCAACGGCATCAGCCTGTTGATCATGGCCGGCATCATGGCGCGCATGCCCAGCGCCGGCTGGCAACTGCTCCAACCGGCGTTCCGCTCGGGCGGTTCGCCAGACATCCGTCTCGGCAGCGAGGCCGGCATCGACAAACTCCTGTTGCTGGCGTTTCTGTTTATCGCAGTGATTGTCGCTGTGATCGCGATCACGCATGCGCAGCGGCGCATTCCCATTCAAAGCGCCAAGCATGTCCGCGGCCGGCGGGTGCTGGGCGGGCAGCGGCAGTACCTGCCGCTGCGGGTGAACCAGGCCGGCGTCATGCCGATCATTTTTGCCTCCAGCCTGCTGATGTTCCCGATGTTCGGCTTCGCCTGGCTGGCCCGGGCGGCGGTCGACACGTGGGCAGGCGGCGTCCTGACGGACCTGTCGGCGATGTTCAACTCGGGCCGCGGGTTTTTCTACAACATCCTGTACATCGGGCTGATCTATTTCTTCTGCTACTTCTGGACGGCCATCACGTTCAATCCCAAGGACATGGCCGACAACCTCAAGGACTACGGCAGTTTCGTTCCCGGCTATCGCCCCGGGGCGCGGACGGCTGACTACCTCGAAGCCGTCATGACGCGGATCACCTACGTCGGCGCCGGATTCCTGGCGATCGTCGCGATCATTCCGACGGTGATCGCCACAAGCATGAACATCCCCTACCTGGTGGCCAGCTTCTACGGCGGCACCGGCCTGTTGATCGTCGTCTCGGTCTGCCTCGACCTGGTGCAGAAGATCGACAGCCACCTCGTCATGCGCAACAAGCCGGGATTGCTGGAAACGGAAGCCCAGTAGTTTCGACGCAGAGGCGCAGAGTCACGAAGACGCGCAAAGGCCGGAACGGAGTCCGCCGCCGGCCTGGGTATCTGGTCTCTTCTGTGCGTCTCAGTGCCTTCGCACCTTTGTGTCGAGAATCGCTTCGTGATCACGCTCAAGAGTCGCCGCGAGATCGAGCGCATGCGCGTGGCCGGCGCGCTTGTCGCCCGGGCGCATCAACTCGCCCGATCGCTGATTGCTCCCGGCGTCACGACTGCGGAAATCGACGCCGCTCTTGAGAAGCTGTTCGCCCAGCACGGCGCGGTCCCGCTGTTCAAGGGTTTTCCCGGCGAAGTGCCGTTCCCGGCGGTGACCTGCATCAGCGTCAACGAGGAGATCGTGCACGGCATTCCGGGGTCGTATCGACTGCAGGCGGGAGACATCGTCAGCATCGACACCGGTTGCAAGGTGAACGGGTGGTGCGGCGACGCCGCCTGGACGTACCCGGTTGGGGTCGTCGACGACGAAAAACAGCGGTTGATGGCGGCCGGAGAGCGGATTCTCGACGTGGCGATCCAGTCACTGGGCACGGAAAAACGCTGGTCCGGCGTGGCGCGACAGATGATGCGGGAGGCGCGGTCGGCCGGTTTCTCGCTGGTGGAGCAGTTTGTAGGACACGGCATCGGCCAGGAAATGCACGAGCCGCCGCAGGTTCCGAATTACACGAATGCGTCGGTGAAAG